>CAYNWI010000336.1:0-3102 GCA_964400825.1 uncultured Anaerolineae bacterium
CCCATCATGTTCAGGGCCGCCTTGACCGCCACCCCACCGCCGTGACGGCAGAAGATGCGGGCCAGCTTCTGCACCCTCATCTGCCACTCCCGGGCCGTAGCCAGATCGCCCTCCCGCACTGCCGCCAAGACTCGCTGCCAGACCTCGGGGAAGACGTTGGCGCTGGCCAGGATCATGCCTGAGCAGCCGCCGGCCAGGGCGGGCAGCACCACCTCGTCGTGGCCGATGAACACGTCAATGCGCCCCTGCACCATCTCCAGCACCTCCATGGTATAGGTCAGGTTGCCAGAGGAATCCTTCAGGCCCACGATGTTGTCCAGGTCGGCCAGGTCCTCGACGACGGTGCGGGGCAGGTAGGCGTCCACCACCTGGGGGATGTTGTACAGGATGATGGGAATGTCCACCGCCTGCGCCAACTCGTAGAAGTGCTGGTAGATGCCTTTGTCGGAGGGATGGAGGTAGTAGGGCGTCACCACCAGGCACGCGCTGGCTCCGGCCTCCTTGGCATTTTTGGCCAGCTCGATGGCCTGGCGGGTCGAGGGGGCTCCGGCGCCGGCGATAACCGGCTTGCCTTGTGATTCCTCGACGGCGATCTCCACCAGCCGCCTTTGCTCCTCCACCGACAGATAGGGGAACTCGCCCGTGGTGCCGCAGGGCACCAGCCCGTCCACATCGTTTATCACGTGGCGGATGAGACCGCGAAACGCGCTCTCGTCCACGCCCTCGTCCCTGTCGAAAGGCGTCACCAGGGCGGGGAAAACGCCGGGGGCGAAGGGCAGCTTACTGTGCTTCGATGCGTTGCTCATGAGCATTGCTCCTTTATGGGTAGTAGATTCGTAAATTCGTGGGTTCGTAGACTCGTGGATTCGTAAACTCGTAGATTCGGAACTGATCACGAATCTACGAGTCCCGGATCTACGAGTCCCGAATTGACCAATTTTACGGCTTTGGGATGGCTAAGTCCGCAGGCCCCAGCTCCGACATCGTGGCCTGGGGGAAGTTCTCCTGGATGATCTCGTGGATGATCTGGGCGTATTTCACCTTCACGCGGCCCCAACTGGCCAGCATCCCCTCGTCCACCCACGGCTTGTAGAGAGCCCCCGGCCCGGCCGCGCAGGCCGGCCCCGGCTCGATCTTGAAGTAGCACGGCGCACACAGGCGAGCCATCTCCGGGCCATCGTAGATGCGGATGTATCCGCCGAAGGATTCGGTGAGGATGATGTGCACGTCAATGGGCATGTCAATGGCCTGGCGGATGGAGGCGAATTGCGGCAGACTGAGGTCGGCGACGGGGTTGACCGACCCCGCACCGAGCGATTCCAACACCTTACAGCCGGCGGCGTTGGCGTGGCCGGCGTAGATGGAAACCTTGAACACCACGTCCTCTGGGATATCGCCGTTCTTCTTCATCTCGTTGAGCAGCCAGAGCAGTCCCTCGTCAATCACCAGGAAGCCCCGGAAGCCGATATCAATGCAGGTCATGATGTCGGCGATGACCTGCCGCAACTGGTCGGAGCCGCGGAAGCGCAGGCCGGAGAGCCCCCCCTCTGGAGTGACCAACTGCCGCCCCGTGTCCCAGGCCGAACGAGGGCCGGGGGTCAGGATGACCTCCATCCTGGCGTCGGCGGCCATCTGGGCGAAGTCTTTGAGCTCCGCCTTGTCCAGCAGGGTGGCCCCCATCACCACCGAGATCAGGCGGTGGATGGGCATGTTCCGCTTCTGCGACTCGTCAATGACGGCCTCCAGCACCTTGGGCCGCTCCACGCCGGAGACCTCCATTCGGTACCAGGCCCCGTCGGGGAAGCGCTTCGGGCTGGTGGGAAGGTCGTAGGCGTCCCGGCCGGGGATGCCCACTCGCTCCATTGCTTGTGAAACCTTGTCCATCTTCATTGATGTTTCCTCCTTGATTTTTTGTTGTCGGATTCTATCACCTTTAATAAGTAGACCTAACTCTTACCTCTCGGCTGCATAAAAAGTCGTTGAAGTTCCTTGAGAACACATTCTGGTAACGGTGCCCGGGGGTTCTGGAGTATTACTGCTCCTGAGGTAAGATCGTTAAGCCAGCACACATGTCCACCCTCTACTCTAGGACACAAAATCAGTGCATTGACATCTTTTCCTCGTCTTAGTTCCAATTGTCCTCGGAGTTTTCTCCTCCAGGCTTCTTGAGCGATCTCTTCACCACTTGCTAGCTTGCCGGTGTCCAATAGAACGATGTGAAGCCCCTCTTTGGGAAACTGCCTGCTGGAGAGAGCTTTCTTACGAATCCGTTTAACGAGTCTTTGCGGGTCACCAATACTAACCCAGCCTCCGGACACAACGGTTCCTACAAGCGAGCGGTTATGATAGATTTTCGCTCTTGCATGTGGATGCCCTTCGTCAGGATATGATAACCTAACAGGGAATCTCGCGTCTGGCTGCTTGGTTAGCCTTTGGAGTTCTTGTTTGATCATATTAGCAAAAGGCTGAATGTTAACTTCTTCAAAAGAATCATCAAGAGTATAGTATACCTCAAATGGTAGCTTCAATCTTCGGAGTCGTTTTGATATCTCATCTGTACAGGTCCAGAGAACTTGAACATCTTCGCTTGGATATCGCTTCTTTTCCTCCACATAGACGCGATAGCCCAATATCTCCGTTTCAAGATCTGGGCCTTCTCGATGGAGGCCTGCAGGCTCTACGCGGATGGGATGCCCAGCGCCAAAGAAAAGCGCAGCCACTTCAATCTCTTGACATGCGGTTTCGAGCCCGGGTTGATTACTGGCCTCTTGGAGCTTCTTGACCAATTTCTGAAGATCGACTGGCTCAGCTTCCATGAGGATAGAGAACCATTTCTCTAACTTGTCAGCTACCATCTCGCCATAGGGCGAATCAAAATAGAGCAATACAGGATGTGGACGACCGCCTCTCTTGATCGTTTCAATCTGCCCCCTAATCCAATCTTGTCCTAGGGATGTTGTGAGATTAGGATACTGATCAAACAGTGAACTGGCCTTGAGGAGGTCATCATCGGTTAACCGTCTCGCCACTTGTTCTTCCTTATCTAATCTATTGGACTTTGGACAAATTATAGGTAAAGCTAGGTTGCGACTTGCACTTTAA
>CAYNWI010000337.1:0-3100 GCA_964400825.1 uncultured Anaerolineae bacterium
GAAGGAGCGCGACCTTTCGTGGCGGAGGGTGAATTTCTTGGAAACGTTATCGAATTGGACGGCTACGGTCACTGGAATCTCCTCAAACGTGAAACGTAAAACGTGAAGCGTAAAACGTAAGCCCAAACATTACGTTTTACGTTTTTACGTTTTACGGCATCTTTTTCAGCGCCTGGTCCAAATCAGAAACGATGTCCTCCACGTCCTCGATGCCCACCGACAGGCGCACCAGCCCCTCGCCGATGCCGATGGCGGCGCGCTCCTCCGGAGACAGCGCGCGGTGGGAGGAGTGAGCCGGGTAAAGGGTCAGGCTGTAGACGTCGCCCAGAGTGGTGGCTGGCAAGACGAGCTTCAGGGCTTCCATGAAGCGGAAAACCTGGGCTTGGTCGGCGCCAGCTATCTCAAAAGAGACCATCCCGCCGTAGCAACCTTCTCGGAAGAGGCGAGTCGCCACAGAGTGTTGGGGATGATTGGGCAGGCCGGGATAATTCACCCTGGCGATCCTGGGATGCTCGGCCAGCCAGGCGGCCACCGCCGCAGCGTTGCGGCAGTGCTGCGCCATGCGCAGGGGCAGTGTCTTGAGGCCCCGCAAGGTCAGCCAGGCCTGGTTGGGGCTCATGTTGCCGCCAGTCATCTTGATGATCTCCCACAGGCGCTTTCGCCTCTCGGCGGAGGTGACCACTATCCCGCCCAGCACGTCGCCGTGACCGCCCAGGTACTTGGTCGAGCTGTGGACCACGTAGTCGGCGCCCAGGGTCAGCGGCCGGACGAGATAGGGGGTGGCGAAGGTGCTGTCCACGATCACCTCGGCTCCGTGGGCGTGGGCCAGCTCAGCCACGGCTGGCACATCGGCTACCTTGAGCAGGGGATTGGAGATGGTCTCGCAGAAAACGGCCCTGGGTTTTTCCTCGGCGATGGCCCGTTCCACCGACGCCAGATCAGCGATGTCCACGAAGCGCACCTGTATGCCCAGCGCAGTGAACAACCTGGCCAGAAGAGCGTAGCTGGCCCCGTAGACATCCTGAGCAGACACCACCGCCTGCCCAGCCTCCAGACCCGTGGCTAACAGCGCAGCGTGGACGGCCGCCATACCTGAAGCGAAGGACAGGGCCGCCTCACCACCCTCCAGAATCGCCACCGCTCGCTCCAGGGCGGCATTGGTGGGAGTACCGAAGCGGGGATAGACGTAGCCCTCGCGCTCACCACCGAAGACCTCGTCTAGCTGCTCCATGCTCTCGTACAGGTAGCCGACCGAATTGTAGATCGGGGTCACCACTGGAGTGAAATCGGGCCGTGGGCCACGCTCCCCGGCGTGCACGGCTTGGGTGAAGATGCCTGGCTTATTTATTGACATGGGTTCAGCTCTCCTTAAATTTTAAGTTCTAAAGCCCTCTCCCCCCTAGCCCCCTCTCCCAACCCTGGGCGAGGGGGGAACTGTGTGGCCCTCTCCCCCCTAACCCCCTCTCCCAACCCTGGGCGAGGGGGAATTGGAACTCCCCTCCCCTGCTTCTCTTAAGGGTAGGTTTTTTGTCTGGGCCTCCACCCACCCCAATATATGGTAGTAGGTGCCCTTTCTGTGCCCATACATGGGGGTTGGATGGGCCGATTCTAAAAAACCTACCCTTGAAAGCTCCCCTGCTTCCCCCCCAGAGTTGGGGGGGATTGAGGGGGGGGGCGGGGAGGGGCTGGGGGTGGGGGCTGCGCCCTGATTCCCCGCGCATCCCTCCCTCAACCAAACCCACCAATCTCGTCGAGGTAATGGTATTGGCCAAATCAAGTTCACTGTTCGTCATCACTCGAATGTAGTTGTCCGTCAGGCCCGACCAGATGCGCCTGTCATCCTGGTCTGGTTTCTCCCAAAGCACTTCCAAACTTCGCCCCAAGAATCCACGATGGAATCGTTGGCTGCTCTCCCGCGCCAACTCCAGCATGGTCTCGCTGCGTCTCTTCTTCTCCGCATAGGGCACCTGATGCGGCATGTCGGCGGCGGCGGTGCCCGCCCGGGCCGAGTACTTGAAGACGTGAAGGCGGGCGAACTCCATCTCCTCCACAAAGCTCAAGCTGGCGGCGAACTCTTCAGCCGTCTCGCCAGGGAAGCCAACGATGACGTCGGTGGTGACGGCCAGGTCGGGGATCAATCGGCGCGTTGTGGCTACCAGATCAGCATACTCAGATGTGGTGTAGCGGCGCCTCATGCGTCGCAAGGTGGCATCGCAGCCGCTCTGCAGCGGCAGGTGCAGGTGGCGGCAGAGGCGTGGATTCTCCCACAGGCGCAGAAAAGAGGGCTCCAGATCCCAGGGTTCGATGGATGAAAGGCGCAGGCGAGACAGCGTGGTCTCAGCTAGAATGTCCCCGACCAACTGGCCCAGACTGGCGTTCAGGTCCCTCCCGTAACCCCCGATGTGGACGCCCGTCAAGACAACCTCCTTGCCGCCGGCGGCTACCAGGGCCTCGATTTCCGCCAGGATCTCTTGACGAGGCCGGCTTCGTTCCCTCCCACGCGCCAGAGAGGTGATGCAATAGGCACAGCGGTTGTTGCAGCCGTCCTGGATCTTCACAAAGGCGCGGGTGTGGCCCAAATCGGTAGATTGGTAGAATCGTAAATTCGTATAATCGTGGATTCGTAGACCAGTTCCCGAATTTACGAGTTTACGTGTTTCCGAATCTACGGATTTACCAGTTTCCCGATTTACCAGTTTCCCAGCTATCTCCACCAATCGCTCCTTATCCTCGTTGCCTACGATCAAGTCTACCCCATCAATTGCCCTTATCTCTTGGGGGTACATCTCGGCGTAGCAGCCAGTCACGATGAGGTGGGCCGTCGGATTGACGCGGCGCAGACGGCGGATGAGTTGGCGCGACTTCTTATCCGCTACCTGGGTCACAGTGCAGGTGTTGACCACGCACAGGTCGGCCTCTTCACCCGTTTGAACCAAGTGATGGCCAGCCTGGACGAAACCACGAGCCAAAGCCTCGATCTCGCTCTGATTCAGCTTGCAACCCACTCTATCCAGATACACCCTCACTGGAACCCCCTGAAGCCAGCGTTAAGTATACACCAGAAAAGCTCAAAGTTCAAAAGGGGGAATCTTGCATCTAA
>CAYNWI010000338.1:0-2765 GCA_964400825.1 uncultured Anaerolineae bacterium
TTGGGGTGGGTGGAGGCCCAGACAATAAACCTACCCTTAAGAGGGTCTCCCCCCGGTGGCTCCTCCGAGACATATCTTCACTATTCAATGTCAAATAGCTCTATCTCGGCAATCATCTCAAAGTGCCGCTTATTGAAAGTGGCCAGCTTCACATTCAGGATTTGAGCAGTGCCAGCGATTATAGCGTCTGGCGTCTCCAACTTGCGCGCCCTGTATTTGTAGCGCAGTTTACCGCTGACCACTGCTACATTGCCATCCACGTCCACACGCGTCAGAAAAGAGAGCAGTGCGGCTATCCGGGCATCCTCACGCTCATTCCGACTGCCCGAATATAGCTCTGTCTCGGTGATGGTCGAGAAATAAGCTCTTATATCGCCATTCCTTATCTCGTCCATCAATCGGCGGACCACTGGGGAGCCACGAAGGTACTCTATCAGAACGTCGGTATCAATTAAGATCTCAGCGCGGGCTTGTTCTTCATCACCTCTCTCAGCCATCTACGATCTCCATTCGCCCTTGCCACTCGGCCCGAAGCTTGCGGACGTGTTCCACGCTGCTTTTTATGTCCTCACGGTCGGCCCACATCCCGAAGGCTTCCTTGGCCAGGACAGAACGGGAATCAACTTGTTTCCTCAAGATCAGATAGCCCCCAAGGCTCACCTCAGCCTGCAGCATTTCCCCCTCTGTCAGGGAGAGGCTTTTCCGCAACCCCGGTGGTATCAATATTCGAAATCCCTTTCCCACCGTTACCACGTCAGCCATAGTTCTTCCTCCCCAAGATATTTTAGGAACTTGCTTAGATTATACTACCATCGTCTCGTTTTAGCAAACGCCTACCGGAGCAACACCGCCCATCCGCTTATCCGCTGTATATCTGTTGCCGTAATAAAAAAGCCACCAGGGGTTTACCGCTGATGGCTTCTCCGCCTCAGTAGGTCATTGCCACTGGTCTCAATACCCTTCCCACGGCTTGAAGGTTCATCCTCTGGGCTTTTATATCTTCCCCCACCTCTTCCAAAAGTCTCATCGCCCTTCGGTCATAATATCTCTCTCCACAGTTCAAACAAACCAGAACTTCTATGGGGAAGAAAACAACATCATTCTCCAAGCGCACTACTTCTTCTACTCTCTTCTTCTCGATATCCGGGCTACCGCAAATAACGCACCTCATTTTCTCCTCCTTCGATGGTCTATCCAACGAGATACATCCGGCTCATAAACCGTGATAATTATGGCTATATCCTCTTCATCAGCGTGAGCACATACCAGGTGGATCGGCCGACCCCGCGATGTTATCCCGTACACCAAGGCACTGGGTAGGGCTTATCATCTTTATAACTCTCGATGACCTCTCCGGTTTGTACAGCTTCAAAGACCTCCCGCTCCTTGATGGGCCCTAACTCCTCCAAATGCATCTCGTCCCTCGCATGTTGAGTATACAGCACTCTGTTCTCTAAAAAGCACTTTCTGATCCGACCGATCATTCCACCTTCCTTTGGCAATTATTCTACCAGCTTTTCCTGCTTTAGTCAATTTGACCCCCACAGGGCAAGCGGGGCGCCGCACTCCCCCATCCGCTTATCCGCTGTATATCTGCTGCCGCAATAAAAAAGCCACCAGGGGTTTACCCCCGGTGGCTTTTGTACTTCTTAGCCTACGGCGAAGCTGTTGGCGTGATTACCAAGTGCCGTCGTCAGTCCAAAGGCCGTTGGTGTAGGTAAACACGCTGGTCTCACCGCAGTCGTCGACGGTGAAGTCACCCGTCGTGCTGATGAACGTACCGCCCGTGTTGGACAGGTTGATCCTGTAGTCCCGACCAACCTTGCCGTCGGAGCTTAGGTTCTCCAAGGAGAACACGCCGGCCGCAGTAGTGGTGTCCGTATCCACCACTGCTGGCGGGTTCACGCCCATGTCTATAAGGTCGAGCTTGTACCCCGCAGCGAGCTGACCGCCGATGGTGACCGTGCCGACGACGGTGTTCCACTTGCACAGGCCGCAACGCATGATCGCGGGATTGGTGAGGCAGTTGGTCTCAGCGGGATCAACGCAGGCGAGGAAGTCATGGCCTGGCGCTGAGGCTGTACCAACGATCGTACCAGCACCAGCTATGTTGAACGTCGCCACACCGGCATTGTTGGTCACGCCGCTGTCCGTCTTAATATCGGTGCCAGCGCCATAGTTGACATCGAATGTCACAGTGGCCTCAACCGTGGCACCGGGGACGAGGTTGTTATCGGTGTCAGTTACGACCGCGGTCAGCAAGTTCGAGCAGATCAGCTCGTAGTTAAGCTGGGTCTCCTTGCCGCACTCGACAGTGGCCTCATCCAGGCCCCCGAAGAAGCCCGCCTTGGCGAACCACATGAAGTGAGAGACATCCAGCATATCCTTGATCTGGTAGCCGCCGGTGGAGTCGGTCAATCCGAGGACATCACCCGTGGCACCAGTGACAGTCCCCTCCGGATCGCACCATACGCCACTGTTGATGTCGAGTTCACTACCGCCGCCGATCGTAGCGACGTGGAAGTTGGCCTTCCAGTCAGCGACGTCCCAGATGCCCCTCAAGTCGTAGGTCTTGGTGTTGCCGCTCTCCTCGACGTAGATCCTGAGCCGGTATTCTCCGCTCTCATCTCCGATCTCCAGTACGGCCGGCTGGAATCCGAGGTCCCGTTGGAGGGCGTTCTCGAACTGGAAGTACCCGGCCGAGGTGGTGGTCCTATCGTCCTTCAAAACCCAGTCCCATCCGTCGACCATACCCATATACGTAT
>CAYNWI010000338.1:2775-3087 GCA_964400825.1 uncultured Anaerolineae bacterium
TCACAGTGGCGCCTGCCAACCGCTTGGCACCTGCACATGCGGAGCCGACGTACGCGCGACCGGAGACGTCGAAGGGGCCTGCTTCCCAGGTGACTTCGGAGACCTCAACACCCTGGACGAAGTCGAAGGCATACCCGTGGCCTGCCTGCCGAACGGTTACGTCGCCGAAGAGGCTGCCCGTGCAGTCGAGCCCGCCGTACCCGTACGGGATGGCCTCGTAGATCCTGGTCAGGTCGCCCAGGTCGGTCAGAGGTCCAGCGCCAGAGCCGATGGGCAGCTCGGTCGCGAAGCCGTAGTTCAGCACCACGACGG
>CAYNWI010000339.1:0-2548 GCA_964400825.1 uncultured Anaerolineae bacterium
TACGGGCACCTCCAGTCTCCTGGTCGAACGGGAGGTGCCCCGAATTACTCAATCTGTAAGCCAGGAATATTGCTATGCCGAAAGCTCTTCTTGTGGTAGTCGTAACTATCCTACTACTGCTACTGTCGGCCTGTGCGCTTCAGCCTCCGACGACTGCCGCACCAACCATCACCTCCGGGGTGGACAATGTAACAGCCACCCCTACCTCTGTGCCTCAGCCGTCAGTAACTGCTGTGCCAACTCCCACTCCTGAGGGGCATGCCTCAGAATACAAGGACACTTGGCTTTGCTTCGCTGTAGAGGTTCCCGTGGGTTGGATTGCTGATGGAGTGCCCGGCGGCTTTGCCCTGTTTATGTCCGAGACAGATCAAAACTCGTTTAATATCACCAACGTTGCTCTTGAAGAAACCACCCTGGCCCAGGCTCTGGCCGAGGTGAAACGAGGATCATTAGGCGCTTACGTCCAAGAGGTCAAGGATTTTACTGTAGATGGCCGGCCAGCCTTGTGGGTGACTTTGTCGCCAGATAATCCAGACAGCAGTAGGATTAAACTTGTCGTCCTCGTCATCGCCCCTGATTGCGGCGACGGGGCTCACGCCCTGTTTATCTCGACGACCGGGGCAGACCAGGGATCACTTGAGGCGTTCCTCAACTACGTCCGATTCATTCAGGGGGACCATTGAACGCTCCCAAATCACTTTGGGGGCTGGTGAGCGTTGGGGGCACGCAGCACCACCTGAAGGTTGATTCCATACCCGTTGACGTTACTATACGGAGCGTGGGACAGCAATCGGGGGGAGTGCGGGTTTCTCCCGAATGGGGACAGACATCCCGCCGGTCACAAATTGCGACCGAATTCTGACATAAGGATCCATTTTGCGACCGGTTGGACTGTTTTTGTTACCGGTTTTGTGACCGGAATGTGGTATACTATGATTGCCACTGGAGAATCCGGTGAGTATCTCAAGTTACGGGAGGTTTGAAATGGGCAAGATCAAGTTTCTTTCAGTGTTGGTGTTGCTGGCGGCGGTATTGCTGAGCGCCTACCCTGGCGTGGGGATGGCCCAGGAGCCGCTCATCGCTCCCCCTCAGCCGATCAAAGAGAGGCCCCGTGAGCTGACAGAAACGGAATATCAAAATGAAGTTGCAGGTATCTACGCACAGCATCCAGATCTAAGTGTGGTGGTGGATTTGAAAGATCCTGCTGGCATTGACCTGGATCTACTCCCACCCGATGTCGCTGCTCTGGTGGACAGCAATACCAGGATCGTGAGTTTCAAGGAGACAGCACGTCCCATCAGTAGAGGACGCGTGCCTGGTCTCGCATCACCGTGCAGCACCCCAGTTCTCGGCGTTGGGTGCAAGAGCGCGAGTGGCTCGCGAGATATGACTGTATCCAATTGGTTCGGCGGTGTCGAGCAGTTTGGCCGGGTCTACGCCCTACGCTACGACTGGTACCCGCCTTGCGGCAGCCAGAACTGCAAAGGTTGGGAAATCGAGCAGCAATGGGCTTGGTGGAAGCGCAACGATTCAGGCTGGACAGTACAGAGTGCCCAGATGTGGACAAAAATACTCGGAGAGAATTATTGTACACAGCAAGGAGCCACACTGGACTATGGCTCTAGCTATTTCACCCCCACCTGGTATGGGAACCAGACTGGCTATTGGAGCATCAGCGGTTTTCCAAACAATGCCTACGTACCATTCCCTAGCGGGTGGAGCCGCACCCAGGGAGACATCTATCAAGGTTCCTCGCTCAAATACAATGACGCCATGACCTATCAGTTTTGGTCCAAAGATTGATCCAAAGACGCTCTGAGTCGGGACGCCCAATTGGCAGTGGGCGGGGAGAGGTCCTTCCGCCCACCGCTTTTCTAAATCTATGGAGAGTAGAAATGATGAATGTTCGATATAGCCGATTCCTAGTTCAGGTTGTAGCTATGTTAATGGCTTTCATCCTGCAGATAGGGGCAGTGCATTTGAATTTAAACTTTAGTAACCAAATACAACTGCTCGACTTTGGCATAAGAACCTTTTCCATCGCCTTCTTGGTAGCGATCCTGGGCGTCGCTAGCGGCATCATCCTGGCTCTTTGCTTCTTTCTCAGGAAGCAAAACCATTCTGGGAAAAATGAGCTATTATTGAAGGCGATTGTTCTCGGCATACTCCCCGCTTGTGCGGTGGTACTGAAGCTGATCTTAGCCATAGGTGCGATGCCTTTCTCTCTATTACGTCCATTTTGGGGGGAAGTATGGGAGTGGGCAATAAACTCTCAGGTGCCGCCATTCTGGCTAGGGCTCGTCATTGGCTGGTCGGTGAAGCAATCATTTATGGCTAGATGAAAAACAATCATCAAGTATCACACTGGCTAATAGCCTCTTTCTTCAGATTGAGCAGGCTGGCAGTGGGGCACCTCAGCGCCTCATGGACCTGCCCGACGGGGGCACGGTCTTGGATGCCACACGAATTGATGACGTGGTGCTCGTGCTGCGCAGAGAGGGGCCCCAGCGAGTGAAGCTGGCGGATGGCTCAAGCGCTCTGCTGTTAC
>CAYNWI010000339.1:2558-3078 GCA_964400825.1 uncultured Anaerolineae bacterium
TCGACTTACCAGCGCGCTTTGGAGGACTAATGCCCGTGGGCGGAACCCAGGTAATCTGCCATGCCACGGTGGATGACCCACAGGCAGAGTTTAGTTTTGGGACGCGCATCGGGCGCTATCAGGCCGACAGCGACACCGTGCGAATCGTAGGATGGTGTGCAACGATGGTGTAAAACCCAACAACTGCTTCTACACAAATCCGTAACAGCTAACGTGGAGGGGCGGCATACATGGATATCCTCCAAGCGAATGTTTTGGCCTGGTCACCTGATAGTCACTCTTTGGTTTTCCTTGGGCCGGGTGAGATGGACGATTCTCTTCTGGGCACACTGACACTTGTGGAGGCGCCTGGTTTTGAAACGCCCCACCATCTGGCTTCGAATGTGGTTGGTGACCCGGCCTGGTCTCCTGATGGTTCTCGGATTGCCTTCGTTGCTTTTCGCTCCGACGATGAATTGGGCACTGCGATGACGGTCAATGCTGATGGTTCTGGGCTGCATGACCTGTTCCCCGGCGAGAC
>CAYNWI010000340.1:0-3065 GCA_964400825.1 uncultured Anaerolineae bacterium
GCCGTCAACGTCTGCACGATGGTCTTCGGCAACCTGGGCGAGAAGAGCGGCACTGGCGTCGCCTTCACCCGCGACCCTGCCACCGGCGATGAACGGCTCTACGGCGAGTACCTGGAGAATGCCCAGGGCGAGGACGTCGTCGCCGGCATCCGCACCCCGCTCAAGATCGCTCAATTGCACGAGGTGTTGCCCGACATCTACAAACAATTCGTCGGAGTGACCCAACTGCTTGAACACCATTACCGCGATATGCAGGACGTGGAATTCACGGTCGAGCGAGGCAAACTGTGGATGCTCCAGACCCGCACGGGCAAGCGCACCGCGGCCGCAGCGGTCAAGATCGCGATGGACTTGGTGCGTGAAGGGTTAATCACCAAAGAGGAAGCGGTGATGCGCGTCAGGCCAGAGGAGGTAGACCAGCTCCTGCATCCCTTTTTCGATCCCCAGGCGAAATTGAGCGCCGAGGAGCGTGGGGATCTGCTGGCGGAGGGCCTCAACGCCTCACCCGGTGCTGGCACAGGCATCGCCGTGTTCGACGCCAAACGGGCCATAGAACTGGCTGGAGAGGGCCAGGCCGTCGTCCTGGTGCGCCCGGAGACCTCTCCCGACGACGTGCCAGGCATGCTCGTCTCCAAGGGTGTGCTGACCCAGCACGGTGGTGCCACCTCCCACGCGGCGGTCGTGGCGCGAGGCAACAACCTGCCCTGTGTCGCTGGCTGCGAGGACATCAGGGTGGATGTCGAGCGGGGCCAGTTCACGGTACAGGATACCGGTCGCGTCGTCAAAGAGGGGAACGTCATCTCCGTTGACGGCGGCGCTGGCGAGGTCTTCTGGGGCCAGATCCCCACCCTCGAGGTCGAATACGAGAAGCAGAAAGACCTGGTCGAGTTGCTCAGTTGGGCCGACGAGATCCGCGCCCTGGGTGTGCGCACTAACGCTGACCTCCCCGAGGACGCCCGACGGGCGCGTCAGTTCGGCGCCGAGGGCATCGGCCTCTGCCGCACCGAGCACATGTTCTTCGACCCCCGCGCCCGTGACGCGGTGGTGCGCATGATCATGGCGGAGACGGACGAAGAGCGCCAGACTGCGCTGGACGAGATGCTACCGTTCCAGGAGCACGACTTCGAGGGCGTCTTCGAGGCCATGGACGGACTCCCGGTCATCATGCGACTCATTGACCCGCCCATGCACGAGTTCCTCCCCTCCCGTGAGGAATTGATCGAGGAGGTCACCCGCCTGAAGTGCACCGACCCCAACTCGCCCGAACTGACTGAGAAAGAGAAGATGCTTGAGCTAGTCAACTCCCAGTGGGAGGTAAACCCCATGATGGGGCTGCGTGGCTGCCGGGCCGGCATCATGTACAAGGGGCTGACGGAGATGCAGACCCGCGCCTATTTCCAGGCCGCCTGCCGCTGCGCCCAGCGGGGCATTAAAGTGATACCGGAAGTTATGATCCCGCTGGTCGGCCACGTCAACGAGTTGAGACTGGAGCGAGAGAAACTGGAAGCAGTGGCGAAGCGGGTGATGGAGGAAGAAGGGATCGAGGTCGAGTACATGTTCGGCACGATGATCGAGGTGCCCCGTGCTGCCCTCACCGCTGGCGAGATCGCCCAGTACGCCGACTTCTTCTCCTTCGGCACCAACGACCTGACCCAGATGACCTTCGGCTATAGCCGTGACGACGCCGAGGGGAAGTTCCTGCTGAAATACGTGGAGGGTTTCGACACCGGCGAGGTGGACCCAGAGGGCAAGCCGGTTCTGTTCCAGATACTCAAAGCCAATCCTTTCCAGACGCTGGACCGGGTCGGCGTGGGGCGCCTGGTCAAGATCTGCGTGGAGGAGGGACGGGAAGCCAAGCCCGATCTGGAGATCGGCATCTGCGGTGAGCATGGTGGCGATCCCAGTTCCGTCGAGTTCTGCCATCAGGTGGGGCTAGACTACGTCAGTTGCTCCCCCTTCCGCGTGCCTGTTGCCCGGCTGGCAGCGGCACAGGCAGCGCTGCAACACGAGTACGGGCGCAAGTAGGCAACTTTTGGGGTGAAACAAAGACCAGACGGTGGCAGTCCCCGTTAGCACGGGAGCTGCCACCGTTTTAATTGGTGTCAGTTTGCTTTAGCACGTTGTTTGTGATAAAATAACAGGTGTAGGACTTTCGACTGGTCATTGATCTGGAGCACCGCGAAGTGACCCATGACCGGGCGATGTGAGCAAAGTTCAGGTCTTAAAAGTGGGAGTGAATCCGATGGATAGAAGGCTCAAGAGTGTCCCAACAATCGAGGTGGCGAAAATCTGGCAGGAGACGAGCGTTTCTACTGTTAGTACCCGCGAATCTGAGATTCGATCGCTTGAGCGACTCTACACTTTTAGAAGACGTGCAGAGGTTTCACAATTTCTTGAGAGGCATTCGTTTCTCGCCCCGCTATTGCTGGAGGCTTACAGCAAATTTGGAAATTACTTCGGGCCATACCCGCAAGTCTTTCTTGAAGTCGTCAGAGATCCGGAAGTTCACGGGTTAGTTGAGCTGTTCGGCTATGTTGTGACCAAGCTGACTCCGGAGGAAGCAGGGAAACGGCTCCAGAGATTCGACCGGGACTGGTTCTTGCATCAACTTCCTCAAGCCAAGGGATTACTCAACTTCGATGTGGAGTTCCTATGACTTTCTCCTGGGCTGACTATTTGATCGTAGCAAGGCATCTCACTGAGAACGGCGTCGAAAGCGGCTATGCAGAAGGATTTCTGCGATCAGCCATCAGTCGTGCCTACTATGCGGCGCTCAACACGGCGCGGAACCTATTGAGTGATCAATGGGGAATCGAAGTACCTGAAACTGCGGAGATTCATCGGTTTGTTCCCCGATGGTTTATGATGGATGAAGAGGATCCGGACCAGCAAGAAATCGGCATACTTCTGGATCGCCTCCGCGACCGGCGAAGAAGAGCGGACTACGCTGATGAAGTCGCAAACGTGTCCTCTCTAGCAACAAGGTCTCTTGCGGATGCGCAAATCGTGGTTGATCGTGCATTGACTCTGTGAACCTATGGACGCAATTCCGCTTGGGCCCGCCC
>CAYNWI010000341.1:0-3043 GCA_964400825.1 uncultured Anaerolineae bacterium
AATGCGACTTATTATCGAAAAACGCCTCGAATATTCTCGTCTCATCGCTTTCCTGGTGCCCATCGCCTCCGTTGTCCTGGCACTGTTGGCGGGAGCGGTGTTGCTGGCCCTTGCCGGAGCCAATCCCTGGACGACCTACAAGGCCATGGCCGTCGGAGCCTTCGGCGGGAAGTACAACGTCTCGGAGACGATGGTCAAGGCCATTCCGCTGATGTTGTGCGGCCTGGGGGTGTCCGTCGCCTTCCGGATGCTGTTCTGGAACATCGGGGCCGAGGGGCAGTTGGCGGTGGGAGGGATCGCCGCTTCAGGGGTGGCACTCTTCTGGGCGGACCGCCTCCCAGCCCCCCTGCTGCTGCCAACGATGGTCGTCGCTGGCTTCCTCGGCGGCGCGCTCTGGGGCCTGATCCCAGCTCTGCTCAAGGCCCACCTCCGCGTCAACGAGATCATCACCACCTTGATGATGAACTACATCGCCATCCTGTGGGTGGAGCACCTGTTCTACGGGCCGTGGAAGGACCCTCAGGGATACGGGTTTCCCGGCACGGCGCAGTTCCCCAAAGCAGCCTGGCTGCCGCGCCTGCCCGGCACCCGGTTCCACCTGGGGATGGCCTTCGCTGTGGTGGTGGCCCTCTTCATCTGGATTGTCCTGAGGCGCACCAAATGGGGCTACGAGATCCGGGTGATCGGCGAGAATCCCAGAGCGGCGAACTACGCCGGGATCAACATCGTGCGCAACATCGTCCTGGTGATGGTCCTCAGCGGGGGACTGGCCGGTCTGGCGGGGATGTCCGAGGTGGCCGGTATCTCCCATCGCCTGCAGAAGGGGCTGACGGTGGGCTACGGTTACACCGCCATCATCGTGGCCTGGCTGGGCAAGCTCAACCCCTGGGGGGTGCTGGTGGTCGCTATCCTCCTGGCCGGGCTCCTGGTGGGCGGAGACCAGATCCAGATCACCATGCAGCTCCCCGCTGCAGTAGCCCTGGTGCTGCAGGGAGCCATCCTGTTCTTCGTGCTGGGTGGGAGTCTCTTCACCCAGTATCGCATCCGCCTGGAGCGGCGAACGGGGAGCAGCCCCCACCCCAACCCTCCCCCAACCTCTGGGGGAGGGAGAAGTACGGCAAGAGAGCGTGGAGGAATAGGAGGAATGGAAGGATGATCGCACTTCTGGGTTCCATCCTGGCCGTCACCGTTCGGGCCGGGACTTCGCTCGTATACGCCACCGTCGGCGAGATCTACACCGAGCGGGCGGGGATACTCAACCTGGGGGTGGAGGGAATGATGATCATGGGGGCGGTGTCCGCTTTCGCCGCCGCCTACAGGACCGGGAACACGTGGGCCGGGGTGGTGACGGGGATTATCGTCGGCGGGCTGCTGGCCTCGATCCACGCCTTCCTGACCATCACCCTCCGTGCCGACCAGACGGTCAGCGGACTGGCCCTCACCATCTTCGGCAGCGGGCTGGCCAGTTTCCTGGGGCAGCGGCTTGGCCCCGACGGCAGCCCCCTGGTGGGCCTCATCGGGCCGAAGTTCGGCAAGCTGGAGATCCCCGGCCTTTCCTCCATACCTGTTCTCGGCAAGGCCCTCTTCGTCCAGGACCTGCTGGTCTACGCCATGTACCTGCTGGTGCCCATCGCCTGGTTCTACCTGCACAGGACCAGGCCTGGTCTCCACCTGCGGGCGGTCGGCGAGACCCCGCAGGCAGCCGACGCCCTGGGAGTGAACGTGACCGCTACCCGCTATCTCTACACCATCCTGGGTGGGATGTTGGCGGGGCTGGGCGGGGCACACCTGTCGTTGGCCTACACCCCGGGCTGGACGGAGGGGATGACCGCTGGGCGGGGGTGGATTGCTATCGCCCTGGTGATCTTCGCCACCTGGGACCCGCTGCGGGCGGTGGTCGGGGCCGTGCTCTTCGGGGGAATCAACGCCGTGCAGTTCCGGATGCAGGCCGCCGGGACCACCATCCCCGCCGCCTTCCTGGGGATGCTGCCCTACGCCTTCACCATCCTGGTGTTAGTGATCATCACCTGGTGGGAGGCCTTCAGCAAGCGAGTGGGCGCACCGGCTGCGCTGGGGTTGCCGTACGCGAGGGAGGAGAAGGGTTAATACAAGATTTGGAGGGAGAAACAGGATGACTGAACCAAAAGTGGCTTCGTATGGCTCTTGGAAATCGCCCATCACCTCAGACCTGATCGTCTCTGAAACCATCGGGCTGGGGCAGATCGCGCTTGATGGCGTGGACGTCTACTGGGTCGAGAGTCGGCCCACGGAGGGCGGCCGCTACGTCGTCGTGCGACGCACGCCAGACGGGAGGACGACCGACGTCACACCACCACCCTTCAACGCTCGAACGCGGGTGCACGAGTACGGGGGCGGCGCCTTCGCTGTCGCTGACGGCACGGCCTACTTCTCCAACTTCGCCGATCAGCGCGTCTACCGCCAGGATCCCGACGCGGAGCCACGACCCATCACCCCCGAGGCGGACCTGCGCTACGCGGACGGCGTCATCGTCCGCCGCCGGAACCGCATGATCTGCGTGCGTGAAGATCACACCGACCCTGGGAATGAGGCAGTCAACTCCATCGTGAGCCTCGATCTTGAGGGGGACGACGGCGGTCAGGTGCTCGTCTCCGGGAACGACTTTTACTCGTCGCCGCGCCTCAGTCCGGATGGGTCTCGCCTGGCCTGGCTCACCTGGAACCATCCGAACATGCCCTGGGATGGAACCGAGCTGTGGGTCGGTGAACTGAGGGCCGACGGCTCACTGGGGCGAACCGAGCGCGTGGCGGGCGGCGCCCGTGAATCCATCTTCCAGCCAGAGTGGTCGCCCGACGGCGTCCTGCACTTCGTCTCCGACCGAACGGGCTGGTGGAATCTCTACCGCTGGCGCAATGGGCGGATAGAACCTCTCATCGAGATGGAGGCCGAGTTCGGATTGCCGCAGTGGGTCTTCGGCAGGTCCACCTACGCCTTCGAATCGGCGGGTCGCATCATCTGCGCCTACACCCAGCAGGGGAACTGGCGCCTGGCGAGCCTCGACACG
>CAYNWI010000342.1:0-3037 GCA_964400825.1 uncultured Anaerolineae bacterium
TGAGGCCCATGTCCTCCCTCATGGCAAGTATAAGGTCTGCCGCTAGGACTACAACGGCATTACCTTGAGGTTTGAAACTAACCTGTTGGAGAGCGGAGTAGGCGCTGATTACTTTGGGTGATCCGAATGTCCATACTTTCTGCCTGGCGTCAATGAGGGCGTCAGTCATCTCATCCATGTATTTCGCCACGCGTTTCGTTGATCCGAGCTTTTCCAAGATCTTCGGGTACGCGAGAAATTTGGTCAGAAGCTCGTTAACGGAGCTATACGCCTCGCGTTTCTTCTCGAAGAGTTGCTCCTGTAGCTGCTCTCTGCGACGAGCTTCATTCTGGTATCTGATACCGACTATTGCAAGGGCGCCAGTCAGTAGTACGGACAGTACACCGAACAATGACGCGAGCACTTCTGAAGACATTCCAGTGTTCTCCCTTCTCTTGAAGAGCTTCAACCGATATGTCGCCGCCAGAGAACTTGGGAGTCGGTTTCGGCTAGTATTCCGCGTAATGCTAGCTGACTGGATTACATGAGGATTTCATCCTCAAGGGAATTAAACGAGGAGTCAACGACTAACGCCTGAGTGTTGAGCCTCGAAGACGGTCGTTTTCTCTTGCTCCGCCGGGTGCTAAAAAGTGCCCCCAACGGAATTCGAATCCGTGTCGCCACCTTGAAAGGGTGGTGTCCTAGTCCTCTAGACGATGGGGGCATCTGAACCGCTCTTATTCTACTCGAAAAAGCGAGAATGGTCAAGCTCCCAGTTTGCCCAATTCTTTCAACACCTCGCGAGTGACCAGTCTCACCAGTTCTTCTTCGTTGTGCTCAGGAGTGGGCGCGGAGGGAGAGCGATCAACGGCTATGTCACAGACCCCACAACTGGCACAGAAATCCTCTTCCTCCCCCTCCCTGGCTAGCCCTTTTTCCCGCCTCATCTGGAGTAGCTTGGCGACTTCGGCGGGGGGCAAAGGGGACTCCCGGCCCAACTGGTGCAGGATAAAGGTGACATAAGCAGCGTGTTCTAGCTTCTCCAGCTTGAGATAAGCATCGAAAGGGTCCTGGCCCACGGTCAATGTGCCGTGCCGCTGGATGATGATGGCGTCGTGGTTGGCGATGAGGTCTCTGATCGCCCCAGGCCCTTCGGCGCTGGAGGGAGTGGCGTATTCGGCGGTGGGGATCAGGCCCAGGGTGACGACCACTTCGGGCAGGAGACACTTGGCCAGGGAGATGCCCGCGATGCTCAGAGCGACGCAGATGGGGGGATGGGCGTGGACAACAGCGCCGATGTCGGGTCGCTGCCGATAGGCCTCCAGGTGCATCGGGAGTTCTGAGGTCGGCTTCAGGTCACGTCTGGCAAGTTCGCGAGAGGGGATCTGCTTGCCCGCCAAGTCAGTTATGACCAACTGCTCAGGGACGAGGAAGCCTTTGCTGAAGCCGCTGGGAGTGGACAGGATACGGTTCTTGCTCAGGCGCACCGAGACGTTGCCGTCGGTGGCGGCTACATACCCCTTCTCGTGAAGAAGGCAACCGACGCGAACGATCTCCTTTCGCCATGTTTGCTCTGTTCGGCTATCTACGTAGCTGCTCAATTGTTCCCCTCCTCCTGAGTATCCGTTCAATCGGTAAGTTAAGGTGCAACTCACTGCACCTGGCCTACTCGACGCTCAACTTGCTGACGTCGGCTCTCCAGTCATTGACCATCGGAAGCTTGGTGGTGAATTCCTCGTACGATGGTTTCCTGGTCAGGTAGATCAGATGTGAAGGGCAGCGGCAGTCGGAGGAACCAAAGCCAGGGACAGTCACCTCACTGTCGGGAAGCTCCCGTGCCACCTGAGCCCAGAGGCACTCCAGTTTGTCCTCCGTGGCCGCGCTCCAGACCTCCACCAGTTGGGCATGCTCCAGCAGGTAGTCTATGTGCCAATGGAGCTTCTTGTCGCGGCGGCGGTGGCGGGCCAGGCGTGCCTCCAAGCCCCCCGGCCCCGGCGCGCTGCCTACGTAGAGGTAGTAGCCAGCGGGAAAGGTAACCGTGCCCAGCTTGCCGACGGTGATCTCTTCTTTTCGTTCCAAATGCAAGACCAGGGCGTAGGTGCCTTTGCTGGATTCGCTCATCAGTGCTGCTCCCAACTGCTATCTGTGAGTTATTTTACACTAGCCCGCCTTACTTGGCAAGTGAGGGCTTCGGATTACGTTTTAGCCTCACGTTTTGCGGCCCGAGGTTGCCAAGTCGGTTGATTTGTGGTAAGATATGCGCAATGTAATTGAGGAGGGAAACGATGAGAACCAAACTACGAGTGTTCGTGATCCTGGTTTGTCTGATGTCCCAATTGGTGATGGGGGCTGGCCTGGCAGAGGCAGCCGATCCAGTGCACGTCGTCAGCAGGGGTGATACCCTCTACTCCGTGGCCCGTCGCTACGGTACCACGGTGAACGCTATCGTGCAGGCCAACAGCCTGCGAAACTCCAATTGGATTTACGTCGGCCAGAGGTTGGTCATACCGGCGACGACCACTGCGTCCAGCAGCTCTTCGTCCGGTTCGGTTCACGTGGTGCAGAGGGGCGAGAACCTGTATCGCATTGCTTTGCGCTATGGCACGACGGTTCAGGCCCTCGCCTCGGCCAATAACCTTTTCAACACTTCGCTGATCTATGCAGGTCAGAGGCTGGTCATCCCCGGAGGGGGTTCATCTTCCCCCGCACCGGCGTCTTCTCCCGTCTCAGCCCCCACCGCTGGAAAGTGGATTGACATCAACCTGGCCACCCAGGGCTTGGTAGCCTATGAGGGTCAGCGACCTGTTTACTGGGCTACCGTCTCCACGGGCCTGGCCCGGACACCTACGGTGAAGGGGCGCTTCCGCATCTACAGTAAGTATCGTTCCACAACGATGGCGGGCCCTGGTTACCGTTATACCAACGTCCCTTACGTGATGTTTTTCCACAGGGGCTATAGCATACACGGCTGCTATTGGCACAACAACTTTGGCCAGCCCATGAGCCACGGCTGCGTCAACATGAGGATCAGCGATGCCCAGTGGCTCTACAATTGGGC
>CAYNWI010000343.1:0-3028 GCA_964400825.1 uncultured Anaerolineae bacterium
GTTCTACCTCCTTTAGTTAACTTTAGTTTCCGTTAGTATCTAACGAGCTAATGTTCATGCTTGAGCATCCCCTGCTTAATCAATGAATGGCATGATCCTCTCCGTTCAACTGGCCTGCCCTTTCCCATACCCGGCGGCGCAGAACCGACAATGTCCTCGCAACGTTTTTCTGATCGGGCCTTTTTTATGCTCTCCTCCGTAATTCACTTGCCATCTCCATCTATTATGGGAACCACTTTGGCCCCGGTCTGCTGCTCGATCCGTTCGATGAACTGTGGGAGCAGATCCTCGCAGAAGACGTTTCTCTCTTCGTGAGCCTTGGGCTGTCCAAGGAGCAGGTAATCGGCTTCAAGATCACGGCATAGGCTAGCAATCTCGTCTCCAACGTTGCCCTGGCGTATCACTCCCTGGGCCGTGACACCTTCCGTGCTGGCCCAGGCTAGTGCTGTATGTAGGACAGATCTGGCCATCTGGCGGACCTGTCCCGATATGGCACGAGCCTGGGCGCCATTTGCGCTTGGCAGCAAATCGCGGTTGACAACATACAAGAAATGTACCGGGAGGCCAGTCTCCTGTGCCAGGGTGATGGCCCGGGCAATGGCGGGTTGGCACTCCGGTCCTCCTCGAATAGCACATAGGATTACACCCATTCTAAACCCCCAATCTCTTGGCTTGCGCGATCGAGTCTTGGTCAGATAGATGGTGACAACACAAATCAGTTGCCTTTCCTCCATTGTCACCTTTAGTGTACTGCAACATCTAAATCAACCTCGCCCCCTACTTTCAGTAATCTCCAGTGCACCGGTGTGCACATCCTGGCTACCAGGGATGGTTCCCCGCACCTCCTATACCAGCCATCAGACGGGCGGATCAGGGCAGGTACACCTTTTCGACATAGGGCGATGTCATCGCCCTGAGCAGTGCACCATAATTGACATCGAACCGCACTTCCACTCCGACCTCCAGGGCAGAGTCCCTGGCATCGAGTATCAGATGATCGCTGCTTGCCCCCAGGATGCTTGCTGCTATCCTGGGCTTTATTCCCGACACGTCAACGTCCTGCTCTCCGAGGGCGAGAATCGCTCTTTTCATGCGTCCTCTGTCCTCAAATACTGGAACGTGACCAAACGCATCCTGAGCGATCTCGCCGTAGGGCCGAGCGGGCTTTGTCTTGAGTTCGATCACCTCAGCAACCAGCGTGAATGCGTCCGTATACAGGTTGGGAATCCGCTTCCTGGTCAGCGCGTCGCACCCCAACAGTATCGCCTCGCCGATGCGCAGGTGATTGATAAGGCCGACATTCGGTGTCGAAACGAACCACTGGTAGTTTGCCGAATTTCCCCCCGAGACTATTTCAAAATTGACTCCGTATTCCCGGTGCAGGTTGTCAGCAATCAATGACAATTCCCGCATTTTTGCCTCTGTTGGCCTGATTCCCCCAAAACAGGCCAGGTTTGTTCCTATCCCTATCAGTTCGACGCCTTCCAGGCCAATCGTTTCTTCTACTATCGGCTTGATGTCAGAGGGCAGTATGCCCTCCCGCAGGTCTCCCAGTTCGACCATCAGAATGATCCGATGGATCTTGCCGCGCCTGGCCGCGTGCTCGGCGAGAAGTCGGATAACGGAGATTTCGGTGTTGAGGCTCACGTCGGCCAGTTCGATCACCTGCTCGACCTCGCTGGGCATAGGGGAGCGTATGAGGATAAACTGCGCTCTTACGCCGGCCTCCCGCATCTTTCGTATGTTGGCGATGCGCGAATCGCTGAGGGAACTAATGCTGCTTCTGAGCAGGGCGCTCGCAATCTCGGGCGATCCGCAAACGCCTTTCGTGACGGCGGTGACGCAAATTCCCTTGGAACTATATAGCGCCGTCAGTTTCTGGGCATTGTGCACTATTTTGTCGAGTTCTATCTCTAATCGTGGTGTTGGCATCGCATTCCTGTGTCTTCAGATTGAGTCTCTTCGTAGCCACTCGAACGACTTCCTCAAGCAGATCTTTGCCACCCTTTCCTTCCGCGCGAGCCATAAAGCCAATGTAGCTGTGAGGCTTTTCTTGGGGCGTGCACATCAGCCCTGCAAAAGTATTCCCCTCCAACAGGAATGGTCCTTCCTTGGTCAATATCATATCGATTCGCCCGTAATCCTTAAAGCCCAATACACGGTAGGCCCGTAGCGCCAGCTGCTGCATCATTTTAGTCTTTTCAGCAGTCAGCGGAGCGGGACAAAAGAAAGAATCGTCATCCAACTCTTTCTTCTCAAAGGTTAGCGCGACAGTCCCTTCACGATACACTATCTCCAGGGGAGGAAGAACCCTTGCGTCTTCATCATTGCCCAGGACACCCAAGGTTATCTCTCTCCCTCGCAAGAACTGTTCTATGAGGACCGGTTGGCCGGTGGTCTCATACCTTTCCACGACTCCGCTGACCAACTGATCGTAATTGTGGACAACGGACGTATCGTTGATTCCCGCGCTGCCGCGGCCAGCTACAGGCTTTATGAAAAGCGGATACTCGAACGGGGGATTGTCCCTGAATACCTCGCAGTCTCTTTCCGTTCTGGCCACGTGGAAAGGCGATGTCGGTAAGCCCGCGTGCTGCCAAAGTCTTTTTGCAAGTGACTTGTCGGTGGCGATGGCTATTGTGAAAGTGTCGGATCCAACATAGGGTATCTCGAGTTCCTCCAAGATGGCGGCCTCTACCAAACAGGAAACGTTGAAGATGAGGTCAGCCTGTGCATTCTGTAGGTCAGGGATGAAGTTTGGTCCCCAACGGATCTGGTGGACGTTATAGCCGGCCTCAGTTAACGCTTGTTCGTGATGTTTCACCTCAGCGTCTGTTTCATCAACAACGTTATCAGCGCCAGCGAACTTTTCCTGAATCGCAAAGTTTCCCCGCTTCTTGTTTAACAAGCCTATTCTTAGTTTTGCCATATTGTCACTTTTTAGTTTACCGCTTGCATTTTGGCCTACTCTTGCGCCCTACTTCTTGTGGCGGCGCTTCCACCGATTACGCTTTCGTCTCTTTCGATA
>CAYNWI010000344.1:0-1070 GCA_964400825.1 uncultured Anaerolineae bacterium
ACGATGTTTTCCGCTGGCACGTCGCCCAGGATGCCGTCGGGATGGGCCTGGGCCAGGATGAACCCCCCGCCGGCTCCGACCTCCTCAATTATCCGGCGCACACTGTCCTGCACTGCTTCGGGACTGTCGAGAAACAGCGTGCTCCTAAGCCCGATGCCCCCCCAGAAGCAGAGCCTGTCGCCATATTTTTTCTTCACTTCAAAAATATCCACGATCTCCGGCTGGAGGGGATTGTACACGTCCAGCCCGATTTCGATCAGATCATCGAATATCGCGCTGAGATTCCCGTCGGAATGGAGGAACACGAACTTCCCTGCCTCCTTGACCTTGGCGAACATCTTGGCCATGCGGGGCTTGATGTACTTTCGCCAGTGATGCGGCCCCATCAGGAGCGCCCGCTCTGAGCCCCAATCGTCACCGAAGTGGCAGGCGTCAACGTCGTATTGTATCACCTGGTCTATGGCGGCCATATCGTAGTCCACTATGGCATCCAGCAGATCCTCGACAAAGCCGGGGTTCAGGATCATGTCCATCAGCAGGTTTTCCATGCCCCGCAGTGCCCAGGCGGGCTCGAAAAGCGACCCCACCACACCCACCAGGAAGCACTCGCGATTCTCCTCGATGAACTGAGGAAAGTGAGCGAAGTCCTCAGGCCCTGGCGGCTTGGGGAAGGTGTAGTTGGCCAGGCTGGGCTCTGACAGAGGGGGATTCAGTGGACGACCCCACTCCCCCTCTCCGTACAAACCCCGCGTATCCCAGGTGATACCCAGCTTATCACGCCAGATGCCAGGCGCGATTTCCTCCACCAGCGCGTGGAAGCCCACCTCCCACGGCACGACGATCCTCATGTGGTTGCCTACCCACTCCCCGAAGGTCTGGGGATCCTCAAGGCTCTCGTCGCCGTAATACTCGGCCACCTTGGCCCTGGCCGGTGTCGTCAGGGCGATGTACCAGGGCACCTTATCCGGCTGCTGGTGGGTGATGGCCGCTGTCACCCTCTCCCGTTTGGTCATTGCCGACTCCTTTTTTCGTCCAAGTGTCATTGCGAGAGCGAGCGCCGATTGAGTAGC
>CAYNWI010000344.1:1170-3025 GCA_964400825.1 uncultured Anaerolineae bacterium
CCGACTCCTTTTTTCGTCCAAGTGTCATTGCGAGAGCGAGCGCCGATTGAGTAGCAAAGCGTATCGAAATCAAGCGAGCGGCTCTCTGGATAAGCCGCTTGGCCTCGATACGTCGCTTTGCTCCTACTCGGCCGGCGCTGGCAGGTCTCTTTCTCAATGAGTGGCGCCACCGCGCTATGGACCAGCTCGCAATGACGCCGGACCCACAGTCTTCCTCAGCAAATACTCCGAATGTCCCTCCATGATCAAATTGGGAAACTCGCCGACCCTTTGGTATCCTAAGTCCTGGTAGAACTTCTGCGCCTCGTTGTTAAACGAAGACACGCAGAGAAACACGTTGGGGTATCTGGCGAAGGCGTAATCTTCTATGAACTGCATGATTTGCCGGCCTATCCCCTTTCTCCTGTATCCCTCTTTGACCGCGAGACGACGGACGTAGCAACCGTACAGAAAGTCCCTCTTTATGGTGATGAAGCCCACGACCTCTTCGCCCAGCAGCGCGACAAAACCTTCCTCTCTGTTCAAGAGCTTGCGAAAGTACTCCTCCATCTTCTCAGGCGTGGCCCCCAGAGTCACCCAGGGTTCGATTTGGGGAACGACCTCCACACACTGGGCGATGTCTCTTTCCTCGATCTCCCTTATCTCCGCCACACCCGTTGCCTCCTGCGACTATTTCAGCGCGCCCATGGTGATGCCCTCGATCAGGCGTTCGGATAACAAGACGTAGATGATGATGGTGGGCACCATGACGATCACCACGCCAGCGAACAGGCCCACCCAGTCCCCTGTGTATTGCATGGATTCGGCGATGCCGTACAACCCCCGCGAGATGGGCATCTTGTTGGGATCGTTGAGGAACACCAGGGCCAGCATGTACTCGTTCCACAGGGCGATGAAGTTGAAAATGGCCGCCGTGATCAGGCCGGGCGAGGCGAGGGGCAGCATCACGCGCCGGAAGACCCCAAACTCGGAGCAGCCATCGAGCCGCGCTGCCTCCTCAAGCTCTCTGGGCAGGGTGCGGAAGAAGCCTGTCAACAGATACATGGTGAAGGGGATGGATACGGTGGTATAGATGAGGATCAGGCCCGGCAGGGTGTTGTTGATGTGCAACTTGGCGGTGAGGCCAAACAGGGGGATGAACAGCAACGGCAGGGGAATACCAGCGCCAGCGATGAAGATGCCAGTCAGCAAGCCCCCTCCTTTGAACTTCATCCTGCTGAGCACATAGGCGGCCGGCGCACAGAGCACCAATATCAGAAGCACCGATGCGAATACCAGGACGACGCTGTTGCGGAACTCAAGTCCCAGCTTGGACACTGTCCAGGCTTTGACGTAATTTTGGTATTGAATGCTCGTAGGCAGCGACCAGACATTGGAAAAGAGCTCCCGATTGGTCTTGAGCGAAGTCAAAATGATCCAAAGGACGCAGAAGACGGTGAACAGCGACCAGAGAACCGGCAGGACATACAGGGGGACGCGCCTTAGCCTGTTGCCAATGCGCCCCCTCTTCCGTCGAACACGGATGGTTTCTTTGCTCATGGCGACAGCTCCTTTCAGTACTCAACGGCTTCCCGCCGAAATACCCGCGCGAAGACTAGGATCAGTACGATGACCAGGAGTTGCATGATCACCCCAATGGCCGAAGAGTAGCCCAGGCGGTAGATGGGATCTCGCTTGCCGAAGCCCATGACGTAGGTGTAGATGCCCAGCGTCCAGATCTCCCTGGGCGGAAGCCGGCCGCAGATGACGTAGGGGAATTCGAACACTTTCAGGGCGCCAATGCCAAAGTGAATGATCGCTATACTGAGGACGTCCCATATCAGGGGGATGGTGACTTTGGTGAAGAGCTGGAAGA
>CAYNWI010000345.1:0-3016 GCA_964400825.1 uncultured Anaerolineae bacterium
TGCTCCACCCTGGTGGTATGTGGTTGATCTTCAAACCAACCTGCTATTCACCGCTCTTGTGCTCCTCATAGATGTTCCGATCATGTTCATCTTGTTCTTCGTTGCTGGCTATTTCGCCTTTCCCTCTCTGGTGAAGAGCGGCCCCAAGGAGTTCTTGAAAGACAAATTCATTAGAATAGGGCTTCCCTGGATTTTCGGTGTCTTGTTGCTGGCGCCGCCTACCGCATATCTGATCTACTTCTCACGGAATGTTCCTGTGACTTTCCTCCAGTTCTGGCGCAATGACTTTTGGGGGCCGATGTATCAGCAGTCTGTCTATTGGTACCTGGGCATTCTTTTTCTGATATTCTCAGCATTGAGCCTTGTTTATGCATTGAGCAGCCGTGTTCGCGCGCTCAAACAGAAAGCCACCGTACCCTCCTGGAGACTGTTTGTGACGTTTGCGGTTCTTACAACCGCTGGATTCCTGTTTGTGAATCTGTTCTTTCCGCTTGATACCTGGACGCACGTTGGCTACATCTTCACGCTTCAACCCTTGAGGGTGCCCTTGTACATCGGCTACTTCCTCTTGGGGATGTGCGCCTATCAGAATTCTTGGTTTACCGCTGATGGTTATAATCCAAGTCTGGACCACTGGATGCCAGTGTTCATAGCATCTGGGCTACTCTACGTTGTCTACAGGTTCACGATTCCCACGGCCGTGCAAACGACAATCATCCTGAAGGCAGGCAATGCCATACTTTTCAATGCTTTCTGTCTGTCTTCTCTGATGGTTGGCGTTGCTTACTTTCAGCAATACTTCAATGGGGCTGGTGCCTTCTGGAGAAGCCAGGCTCAAAATTCCTATGGCATTTACTACCTTCACCCGCTTTTTCTGTATCCACTAGCCCTCATCTTTGTACAAGTATCTCTCCCAATCTTTCTAAAGGCAGCCGCGGTCATTGTCCTCGCCTTCCTGCTATCTTGGGGATTCAGCGCCTTGGTTTTGAGGAAAGCCCCCTTTTTGCGCAGGGCATTCTAATCGGTTTCTGGGGGAGGGAGTCGAATGATGGCGCTCAACGAGGTGATTATGAAAGGATGCAAGCCGTCCGTTATGCTTTTTCTGATAGCCCTTGTTCTGGTAGGGTGCACGCCCTCACAAACTGGTGGCTTCTCAATCTACCTGCTTGCCGATGAGATACCGACTAGCGAGCTATCAAAAGTTGATCTCCATGCCCTGGAGCTTCAGGAAGAGCCTCTTCTGTCCATTGATGACGTGATCACGTACTCGAAGGGGACACATGAGATTGAAGTAACCGCCGAGGCCTACGGGAGAATCCAGCAGCTCTATTCCTTGCCCGTTAAAGTAGACGGCATACCGTTTGTCGTTTGCATGGGACGCGATCCTGTTTATGCGGGTGCATTCTGGACGCCAGTTTCTTCCCTGAGTTTTGATGGCGTTGTCATCTGTCAACCTTTTGACAGGGACGAGCGCGTCATCAGGATTGGACTCGGCTATCCAACATCAGAGGCGTTTCGGGGCGAGGATCCCAGGTCCGACCCCAGGATACTGCAATCGTTGGAAGCGGCGGGCAAATTGAAGTAGCGAAAAAGGGGGACATCAGTCTTATGAAGAGCTATCGAAAAGAACTCTGGTTCAACGTACCCGGTCGCCGGGCCTTCGTCAACATCACGCCCCAGGTTGAGGAGTGTTTGCGCGAAAGCGGCATCCTGGAAGGGCTGGCGCTGGTGAACGCCATGCACATCACCGCTTCGGTGTTCATCAACGACGACGAGCGCGGTCTCCATCAGGACTACGATGACTGGCTGGAGGAGCTGGCTCCCCACGAGCCCATCAGCCACTACCGCCACAACCGCACCGGCGAAGACAACGGTGACGCCCATCTGAAGAGACAGATCATGGGCCGCGAGGTGGTGGTAGCGGTTACCGATGGTGGCCTGGACTTCGGTCCATGGGAGCAGATTTTCTACGGTGAGTTCGATGGACGCCGTAGGAAGCGCGTGCTGGTCAAGATCATAGGAGAGTAATGGCAACTTTAAGAGCACTACCCGAGCTAATATCTCTGAGCGGAAAAAGAGCTTTGATCACAGGCTCGGCGGCTGGCATTGGCAAGGCCATCGCCTACAGATTCGCCGAAGCAGGGGCCGATTTAGAGCTGGTGGATATTGACAGTGAAAGGCTGGCGGCCACGAAGAAGGAACTGGAGAGATTCGGGACAGAGGTGAACATCCACAAGACGGACATATCGAGTAAGGAGGAGAGAGACGAGCTTTGGGAAAAACTGAGCGGGGATGGGCCGGACGTACTGGTGAATAACGCCGGTATCTACCCCTTCAAGGAGTTCCTGGACGTTGACGAAGCCTTCTACAAGAGGGTCATCGAGACCAATCTGGATTCGGTCTACTGGATGTGCCAAAATATGATCAGCAGGCGGCTGAAATTGGGGGGAGTGATTGTCAACGTGGGGTCCATAGAGGCTGTTTTGGCATTCAAGGAAGACTTGGCTCACTATAGCATGAGTAAGGCAGGGGTCATGGCCTTAACGAGAGCCCTGGCCAAGGAACATGGAAAGCATGGTTTCAGAATAAATGCGGTGGTGCCTGGAGGGATCATCACTCGCGGGACAAAGAGGGCTGCTAAAGGTATATTCCGCTTTGATTTTAGTCTTGTCAAGACAGGCATCGAATTCAAGCGGCGGCTGCCCATAGGCCGGCTTGGCCAGCCAGATGAAGTGGCGTGTATGGCTCTGGTTCTGGCCAGTGATGTGTCCAGCTACGTACACGGCGCAGCGATACCAGTTGACGGTGGGTTCTTAGCGGTATAGGGGGGCTTATCCAGTTGGCAAGGCGAAACAGCGCCGCTAGTAATGCCAGAAAGTGGGTGATCAGCAACGAAGCAACTAGTTCTGGCGAAGTTACACGCATCGTTTCCACAAGTCTATATATACAAGGAGATCAGGAAAAATGGATTTGCGATTGACAGAAGAACAAGAGGTGACCAGGAAGATGGTCGGGG
>CAYNWI010000346.1:0-3008 GCA_964400825.1 uncultured Anaerolineae bacterium
TCAGGAATGTTGTCTGCTGTGTCAGGCTGCGTCGTGTGGGCCAAGCTCCAGCGCCCCGCTAACTACAGCTATTTTAGCACAGTTTGGCCCCCTGTCAAATCCTCAACTGAATCGAAGTGCGCAAAATAAACAAAGGCCACGAAAGCATTTCGCAACTTTCGTGGCCTTCACTTGATTCGCGGTTCGAGTCGCCGCTTCACTCACAAGCATCCCCAGGCCGTACTATCCAAAGCGATAACCAACGCCTCGGATCGTGCGCAGCCTCTGAGGGTTGCGAGGATCCTCTTCGATCTTCTTCCTCAGCCAGCAGACGTGGACTTCTAAAGTCCTGGTGTCATCCAGGAAGTCGGTGCCCCAAACCTCCTTCATTAGCAGCTTGCGGCTGAGCACTCGCCCCGGATAGCTCATGAATAGCGCGAGCAGTTCACATTCTTTAGGAGTAAGCCTGTTATTGCCGTTGCAGCCCTTGATTTCCCTGCTCGCTAAATCCAAAGTCAAGTCTGCGGCGCGGAACACCTGCTGTGTCGCTTGTGCATTCAAAAGCCTGGTTCTCATGGACATGACAGCTCCTCCTCAAAGATACACGCCGATCAAACGACGTTGAATCTATTTTACCACATCTCTCCAGAACTTTCCACCTGAAAACCTATGAGTTACCTTAAAATTTTCAGAAATCGTATAAAGTCACTAGAAATATCGCGAAGCCGTAAAGCGCCTGTTGAGAACTCCTCGCTCGTTAGTGGACAGTCGCGTTGTTGACTAATTCCGCAGATTGTGGCATACTTCTTGGTGAAACTCCTCCCCCTCGCAGGGGGAGGCTAGGTGGGGGTGGATTGGATGCCATGAGCGATAAAACTAACACCATGCGAATGCTTGAGGCCCACGAGGTGCCCTACGACACCTACACCTTTCCGCCAGAGATTCACTCCGCCGAGGGAGTAGCCCAGGTGGTGGGCGTGCCAGTCAGTCAGGTTTACAAGACCCTGGTCGTGGTGCGCAAGCGGGGCAACCCGCTGCTGGTGATGATAGCCGGCGATCGAGAACTCGATCTCAAACGGCTGGCCAGAGCCGTGGGCGAGAAGAAGCTGCGCATGGCAAGCTACAAAGAGGCGGAATCATTGACGGGGCTGGAGGTGGGAGGCATCTCGGCCCTGCCACTCCTCAGTCGGGGCTTCGAGGTGTACATTGACCAGGCGGCAACGCAGCTCCAGCGGGTGCTCGTCAGCGCGGGGTGTCGGGGGGTCAACCTGGGGATGGCGACTGAGGACCTTATTCGCCTGACCAAAGCCAAAGTGACGGAGTGTAGCTAACATGAACCTCAACGAATACGTCGGCCACATCCACCTGCATTCCACTTTCTCCGACGGAGTCGCTACTATCGAGGAGATCATCCGCCTGGCCAACCAGGCCGGGCTGGACTTCATCATCCCCACGGACCACAACGTCCTGGTCAAAGGGTTGGATGGTTGGTACGATAGAACCCTCCTCCTGATGGGAGAAGAAGTCCACGACCAGCAGCGACAGCCTGAGTCCAGTCACTACCTGGCTCTCAACATTGAGAAGGACGTGTTTCCCTACGCTCAGGATCCCCAGGCGGTCATCAACGCCGTCAACGACCAGGGGGGCTTCGGCTTCCTGGCCCACCCCATAGAATACGATACGGCTTCCTTTGTCGAAGAACCCAACCTCTCCTGGCGCGACTGGCAGGCCAGCGGCTACACTGGCCTTGAACTATGGAACTACATGTCCGAGTTCAAGAACCGCCTGCCCAACAAGGCCGCCGCCATCCTGTTCTGCTATTTCCCCAGGCTGGTCATGCGAGGCCCCTACCCCGATACCCTGGCCAAATGGGACGAGCTTCTGCAAGAAAGAAAGACGGTGGCCATCGGCGGCTCCGACGTCCACGGCAACACCTATCGCCTGGGCCCCCTCCGCAGGGTAGTGCAACCCTACGATTACCTGTTTCGCGCCGTCAACACCCACATCCTAAGCCAGCAGACTTTCAACGGCCAGTTGGACCACGACCAGCGGGTGGTCTACGACGCACTGAGGGAAGGGCGCTGCTTCGTGGCCTACGATCTCCTGGGCGATACTCGCGGCTTCCGCTTCACGGCCACGAGCGGCGATGCCCAGGCGATCATGGGCCAGGAGATCGCTCTGCAGAGGGAAGTGTCCCTGGAAGTGCACTCACCTCGACGCGCCGACATCCGGCTGCTGCGGGACGGACGGATAGTGGCTCGGAGGTGGGGGAAAAGCTTGCGGTGGACGACCAGCGAAAGGGGAGTCTACCGAGTCGAAGCCTATCGCTCCTTTCTCCTCAAAAAGCGAGGCTGGGTGTTCGCCAATCCCATCTACATGAGGTGAACTTCCATTCCCCAACCTCTAACCTACAACCTCAAAATAGAATTCCCCACCACTTTCATCGTGACCCTGTGCAGCGGCAGGTACCCCTTTTGAGCCAGCTCCGGTCGGGGGATGGACGACTCGTCTGGCTTGTCGGTCAGGCCGAAGAGGAGGACGCCCTTATCTCTCAAGAAGCGACAAACGTCGGCCACCTCGCGGGTGATGACGATCTCCTCAGCGAGTACTCTTTCCTCTCCTGCCTCGTCGGGCAAGCAATCCATCCGCCTCACCGTCTCCTCGTACTCCCGGTAGCGAAAGCTCTTGAAAGGGGTAGGATCGCCCCGCTGGAAATTAGCGTAGACCTCCCGATGCACCGGGGCCAGCTCGTCGCCAATCTCCCTCTCAGCACAGGCTTCGATGAACTGGGCGAAGGTGGACAGGCGCTCGGCCTCCAGGTCGGCTAGAAGCTGGGGGAAGGCATAGACCCCGCCGCTGACCATGAGGCAGATGTAGGCCAAATAGTCCTGATTGTCGGCGGTGAAAGGGTGGTACCGGGCCTGATTCAGCTCATCATACACGGCCCGGAACTCACCTTCGCCGAAATCGCCCCCCAGCACCTCTTCCACGGTGCGGCGCACCGCCTCTACCCGCGCCGCGTCAATGGC
>CAYNWI010000347.1:0-2987 GCA_964400825.1 uncultured Anaerolineae bacterium
CCAGTTGTTCTCGGTCGGAGAAGGCGTGACCGCTTTCCTCCTGTAGCAGGAAGGCGTATTTCATCAGCGGCGTGATGTACACGGGCTGCTGGGCCTGCGCCGCTTGCCCCACCAGAGCCAGCAGTACCCGCTGTCGTTCGGTGATGCCGGGGAAGACCTCCTTGATGGGCAGGGCGATCTCCAGTTCGCCCCGGAAGGCGCGGGTGAGTAGGGTCTGGAAGAGAGCGTCGAGGGTGATACGGTTGTGGTATTGCTGGCGACTCAGTGCCTCGATTCTCTGAACGGTCTGTGCAAATTGCTTCTGCAGTTCAACGGGAGGCACGGGAATAGCCACTTTCAGCAACTGCCGAGCGCCGAAGCGCGGCATCTTGGTACCAGTAGACCGCGCTGTAGCGAACTCAACGAAACTTGAGGATCGCAAGAAATATGCTAGGTACTCTCTCGTCAGACATCTTTCATTTGGCAACAATGGTAGGATATCAGTGCTACAGATTCCGTCGAAATCTGGCAACGCGACTTTGTTCAGATAAGGTCGCAGCTTTCCATAGAGAACAAGCTCTGAGTTAAAGAGATATTTTAGACTGTGGATTTCCTTTCCCTTGGTATCAAGCTCTCCCAGAATACGACCAGTATTACTCTCTATGTTCTCTAAACCAACGTATGCGAATGTTCTGTATGGGCAGTCAATTGGAGAGATAGAGCGATTGTCCACCTTGAGGACTTCTCCAAGAGTCCTCACTTCCCACCCCATCGGGTTAGTTGCCGGATCGCCGAACATCTTGACGAAGAGGGCAGGCAGAATCTGGTCGGTGAGGCGAGCGGCTTCAGCCCGTTTACGGCGCAGTTCGTCAGCTTGCTCCAGCACAGCGACGATGCGGCGTTGGGCGGGAAGTGACGGCAGTGGCAAAGGTAAGCGTAGGAAGTTTTCAGGTTTCAGTCGTAAGCGACTTGGGGTCGTTCCAGTTGAGTAGTTTAATGCCAGTTGCCAAAACCATTCTGAAAGGAAGAAGAACTCCAAGTATCTGGGCTCAAGTTCCGGTGACTTGACTCGGAATGTAGGGAACTCGCTTGATACTACAGAACCTGCAAACTCCTCAGAGACTAGGGTGAAGGCCCCTTTGTAAGCAAACAGCTTGTTATAAATCACATCGCCACTCTCAACCCGGTAAGCACTCTTCGCTTTCACCTTTGAGCCAGGCTTTCTTTCTCGGATGAACGGACCAAGCGCATACCACCTCACTCCCAGGAAGCTGTAGATATCGTCAGACTGTACCTGAATGGGCCGTGAAACCCTGGAGAGAACTTCACTTAGTTTAGCCCAGCGCCATCCGGCGGGCAAGTTATGGGTCGTCATCGCCTCATCCCACCATCACCAATAGCTCTTCCAGTCCGTGCAAGATCTCTGTCTCCAGTTCCATCACTTGGTTGATGAGCACGTCCGGGTCCTCGTGCTCAGTGGCGGCGTACTCGAAGGGGGCGTAGCGAGCCGCAGTCAGGTTGTAGTCATTGGCGCGAATGGTATCCACGTCAGCCCACCAGGATTGCTCGGACTCTCGGGGCTTCTCGTACCGCCAGCGGGCCAGCATGTCGGGTAGGTCGCCATCATGGTCATCAATGGGGCGGCGGGTGGCGCCCAGGTCGCGGCCGTCGCTGTGCAGGTCATAGAACCACACCCGGCGGGTGGTAGGCTCTTCAGACCGGAGCCGGCGGAAGACGAGGATACTGGTCTTAGCCCCACTGTAAGGGTTGAAGACACCATTGGGCAGAGAGATGACAGCTTTGACGTCAAACTGCTCGACCAATTTGCGGCGGATATTGTGCAGGGCCGTCTGCCCGCCGAAGAGGAGTCCCTCTTTCATGACCGTCGCCACCCGGCCCCCGGGTTTCACGGCGTTCATCATGTGCTGGATGAACAGAGCTTCGTAGAGCTTGATGTGGTACTCGAAAATGGTTGTGCGCTCCTGGGCAGTGGGGCCAAGGGGTGGATTGGTGAGGATCACATCAGCGTGCTCCTTGAAACGTACCTGGGCCTCGCTGGAGAGGGAATCTCCCTCAATGAGGTTGGCATTACCGTCGCCATGGAGCACCATGTTCATCAGGCCCAGTTTGTACACGTCAGGGGCCTTCTCCACACCCCAGATATGCTCATCCCTGAGTTGGCGCAACACTTGTTCCCGTTCGACGTGATCCAGATAGCGCCGCTCGATCTTATCCTTGACGTAAAGATAGGCCCGTACCAAGAAACCTGCTGTCCCTGATGCCGGATCATAGATGATCTGGCCGGGTTCTGGGTCTATCAGTTGCACCATGTAGTTCACGATGTGGCGTGGGGTGAAGTACTGGCCATACTGCTTCTGCTCGCCCAGCTTATTCACGACATACTCGTAGGCCCGGCCGAAGATGTCCCATCCACTGGCAGTCACGTCGCCCAGGTTTAGGACCATCAGGCGGTCGCACAGCTCCCGGATGGTCGGCGCGTAGCGCACGCGGAGCGTGTGGTTCTGGAAAAGACGGCGGAAGAGACTGAGATCACGGATCAATTTGTGGGGCTTGCCGGCGGCAAAAAGATGATGTGCCGGCTGAACTAAAGGACAACGGATGTAATAGTGATTCCCGATGGTCATTGGTCGTTGACCTGGAATCTGCCTCAATAGCTCTCCTGCGACAACCCGATCTGTGACCTCGACCATGTCGCCGATACGGGCTAGGTCGTCGAACATCTGACGGACGAAGAGTAGCGAATCGGGGAAGCTGTGATCTTTGGCCCATTTGTCTGGGTTGGCTGCCCAGTTGTGGAAGCGGTACTCGACGGGAAGATAAGGGATGTAAGGCTCGCCAACCGTTTGGGCGCTTCGCTCTTCGGCCTGCTCTCGCTCGTCCCAGAGCTTGAGGAACAGGAAATAAGAGAACTCTTCCAGATACTCGGTGGTCTTTAGCGTGTCGTCACGGAAAACGTTGGCGATCTGCCACAGTCGGTCCCCGAAGGT
>CAYNWI010000348.1:0-2984 GCA_964400825.1 uncultured Anaerolineae bacterium
ATCTGGCGGCAGACGCGCACGGGGCTGCTGAGTTATCCACTGGATCCGGACGCGGCCCGTGCCCACCTGGCAGCCAGTGTCTACCTGCAGATGGCGCTGCGCCCCCACATCGTCCACGTGGTCGGCCACACTGAGGCCCACCACGCCGCCACTGCCGACGACGTGATCGAGGCCTGCAAACTGGCCCGCCGCGCCATCGAGAACGCGCTCCGTGGTCAGCCGGACATGACCGCCGACCCCGCCGTCCAGCAGCGCAAGGAGGAACTGGTGCAGGAGGCTCAAGTCACCCTGGAAGCCATCCGCGCCCTGGCCGGCTCCGACGTGGATGACCCGCTCACCGATCCCGCCACCCTGGCCCGAGCGGTGACGGCGGGGATGCTGGACGCGCCCCACCTGCGCGACAACTTCTTTGCCCGCGGGCAGATCGTCACCCGCGTAGACCCACGCGGCGCGTGTGTGGCGGTGGACCCGGCCACGGGACTGGCGCTTTCGGAGGAGGAACGAATCGCCGCTCTGGGGATTCGGCTTGGATGAGAGGAGGAAAACTGAATGGCTAAGGAAACACGTTACACAGTCATCGGCGCTGGTCACGGCGGCAAGACGATGGCGGCGCACCTGGCGTTGATGGGCTTTCCCGTCACGTTGTACAACCGCACGCCGGCGCACGTCTCGGCCATCAAGGCGCGGGGAGGAATCGAACTGGAGAGTTACGGGGGATGGCCGCATGGCTTCGGCCGGCTGGATTTGGTGACATCGGACATGGGTGAGGCCCTGGAGCAGGCCGAGGTCATCATGGTGGTCGTGCCTGCCAATGGCCACGCCGACATCGCCAGAGTTGCCGCCCCCCACCTGCGCGATGGGCAGATCGTCGTGCTGAACCCTGGGCGGACCGGCGGGGCCCTCGAGTTCGTCAAGGTACTGAACGACAGCGACTGCCAGGCCGACGTCACCGTGGCCGAGGCGGAGACGTTGATCTACGCCTGCCGTTCGGATGGGCCGGCTCAGGCCCGCATCTTTCGCGTCAAGGAAGCAGTGCCGCTGGCCGCGCTGCCGGCCACCCGCACGCCACGGGTGCTGGAGGCTTTGGCCTCGGCCTTCCCGCTGTTCATTGACGGTACGAGCGTGCTCCACACCGGTGTGAACAACATGGGGGCCATCTTTCACCCTACCCTCACCCTGCTGAACGCCGGGCGCATTGAATCCACCAGCGGTGAGTTCCAGTTCTACATTGACGGTGTGACCCCCTCCGTGGCTCGCGTCCTGGAGGCGCTGGACCGGGAGAGAGTGACCGTCGCGGCGGCACTGGGCATCCGCGCCCGGACGGGATTGGAGTGGCTGAAGATGGCCTACGACGCCAGCGGTGCGAATCTGCACGAGGCGATCCACAACCAGCCCGGCTACCGTGGCATCAAAGCCCCGCCCACGCTGAACCACCGTTACATCACCGAAGACGTGCCGATGAGCCTGGTGCCCATTGCTGCGCTGGGGCAGCGGTACGGCGTGCAGGTGCGGGGGATGGACAGCATCATCCGTCAGGCGTGCATCGTCCACCAGACCGACTACTGGCGGCGCGGGCGCACGCTGGACAAGCTGGGCATCGAGCAGTTGAGCGTGGGTGAAGTGATGCGGTACGCGATGGAGGGGGAGCGGGGGAGTGATGGCTAAACAAGGGAAAGCTTCCGATCTCGGCGAGACAGCCGGCATTTTGGCTTCGATCATCAAGAACGCCAGGCTGGTGTGGCGCTTGCTTCGGGACCCAAACGTCTCGACCTGGCTGAAGATGATCCCGCCAGCCACGCTGCTCTATCTCCTGTTTCCTATTGACTTCCTACCCGACCCTGTGCTTGGCCTGGGCCAATTAGATGACATCGCCATCATCCTGCTGGGAGTGAAGCTGTTCATCGAGCTTTGTCCCCAGGAGATTGTGCGCCACCACCTGCGCGAGATGAGCTCCGTGTCCGGGGCCTATCGGGTGTTGGATGAAGAGCCACCTCAGGAGCCATCGCCCTCTGGGTACATTGAGGCACCCTATCGTGTCATTGGGGAAGACGAAGAAGAGTAGCCAGCACACAAGTGTGAACGAAGAGGCCACCCTCATCAACGAGCGGTGGCCTCTTTGCATATCTCAGATCTCGGCTCAGTGCCGATCTCAGCTCACTCCTCTTTCCTCGCGGATTGGCTCTCATCGTCCCCCATAACACCAACGCGACGGACAAAGTCCAGCATTCCATCCACGTCAAGGAACGCGGCACTCTCCCCACTCTGCACGTGCTCAATCCGCCCGCGCCAGCGTGACCCGGCGGCTGACCACTCTTGCCAGAAGCGCACGACGAAGGTGCTGACGGGGGGAATTGGCGATGATTCAGCCATGGCGAGTCCTTTAGGCCAGACCCTTCGGGTTTTCAGAAACCCAAAGGGTCTCTATGATGTGCTATCCCATCGGCGGAATGACGCCGAGTTGCTGCATGAGCCCCAAAGTGTCCATGCTGATCCACCATTCCACCAGCTTACCTTCGGCGGCTCGCCAGATGTTGGTCATCCAGACGACCACTTTCTTGCCGTTGGGAGGGATGCCCATGAGCTCATTAGTGAATGTGCCTTCTATTGGCATGTGAATGGCTACCAGGTCTCCCTCGGCGATCAGCGTCCAATGGGGATGATGGATGTCCGGCATGGCGGCCCGGAATGCGGCGAAAAACCCTTTCAATCCCTCAGGGCCTTGTATGTCCTCTGGCGAAAGGGGGTTGTGTCCGACAAAGTTTGGGGCGACGAGTTCGTCTATTTCGTCCAGATTGCCGTCGTTGAATGCCTGGGTGAGGCGATCAACAAGGGCCTTGTTTTCTTCTGACATGATACTCTCCTTCGTGTGATTGGGGCGTGATTCTCAACAAATCGCGCCGATGGTTGCTGAAATCCAATAGTTGAACGGCCTTTTCTTTTTGGCTTATCGCTTGCCTCCTTTCTCTGCGTCATGAACTCCTGCG
>CAYNWI010000349.1:0-2980 GCA_964400825.1 uncultured Anaerolineae bacterium
TGGGCCGCTAGCTCAATTAGGCAGAGCAACTGACTCTTAATCAGTAGGTTACAGGTTCGATTCCTGTGCGGCTCACCAAATCCAACAGATTTGTGCTCGGTCAGGAAATCCGTCCAATGGGGGCGGATTTCGCCATATAGTGATGTTCCAAAAGAAGGAGGCGCTTCAATGCCATACGCACACGCTGGCAAGCTTCTTTGGGTTGATCTCGATTCGGGGCAGTGGCGGGTAGAGGAGGTTGCCCCCGATCAGGTTCGCCACTATCTCCTCGGCAGCGGTTTAGCGGCCAGGATTCTTGACGACAGGCTGCAGCCCCGGTTGGAGCCCCTCGATCCGGCCAACCCACTTGTGATGATGAACGGGTTATTGACTGGGACTTTCGTCCCCACCGCTTCTCGCGTGTCCGTGTGCGGTCGCTCGCCGTTGACGGGCATCTGGTGCGAGTCGGCGGCCGGGGGCTACTGGGGACCAGAGCTGCGTTTCGCCGGCTACGATGGCCTGGCTTTCACCGGTCGTGCTGAGCAACCCGTCTACCTGTGGATCCACGACGGCCAAATCGAGCTCCGCCCGGCTTCTTCGCTCTGGGGCTTGGATTCCCAGGAAACAGCGCAGCGCATTCGAGATGAAACCGACCCCCAGGCGCTGGTGGCCTGTGTAGGCCCGGCCGGTGAAAATGGGGTGCGCATCGCCGGCGTGATGTTTCTCGGCCACGGCGAACGGACGGCGGCCCGAGGAGGCATGGGCGCGCTGATGGCCTCCAAGAATCTCAAGGCGGTGGCCGTCCGGGGAAGCCAGCGGCCAGACTACTATGACCGGGAAGGGTTGCGTCGCCGCGTGCGGGAGGACACGGTCTGGATCAAGGAGAACTCCCTGGCCATGTCGGAGTTCGGCACGGCAGGTGGAGTACCGGCCACGGAGGTGTTTGGCGACATACCCATCAAGAATTGGCTGTTGGGCAGTTGGGAAGAGGGAGCCGATAAAACCTCCGGCCAGACCATCGTGGCCACCATGCTCGACCGGCACTATCGCTGCTTTGCCTGCCCCATCGCCTGCGGCCAGGAGATCAAGATCACTGAGGGCCTTTATGCCGGCCTGGAAGGCCACGGGCCAGAGTATGAGACCCTGGCGGCTTTTGGAGCCTTGCTCTTGAACGACAACCTGGAGGCCATCATCCAGGCTGACCACCTGTGCAACCGCTATGGCCTGGACACCATCTCCACCGGAGCGGCCATCGCCCTGGCTATGGAAGCCTACGAGAAGGGGCTATTGACGGCCGAAGATACCGGCGGCTTGGAGTTGGAATGGGGCAACGCCGAAGCCATTTTGCAGCTGGTGGAGCAGATTGCGTATCGTCAGGGGCTTGGCGCTGCGCTGGCCGACGGAGTTCGAGCGGCGGCCGAGAAGTTGGGGCCCGCGGCCGAGGAGATGGCCATTCACGCCAAAGGGCTGGCTATCGCCATGCACGACCCACGGGCTTTTGTTGACATGGCCGTCAACTACGCCACCGCCAACCGGGGAGGATGTCACCTGGAGGCGCTGTCCTATTGGCGAGGCTATGGCCTGGAATGGGAGGAGTGGGGCCAGGCGGGAGAGCACAACCGTCTGGACAGCGCTGGCAAGGCGCAGGTGGTCTACGACTTTCAGAACTACCTGAGCGTCTACAATGCCCTGGGTTTGTGCAAGTTCATCGTCAAGGGGCTGGTGGGGCCGGAGACGGTGGTGGAGTGGCTGAACCTGGCTATGGGCTGGGATTGGGACAGCGACGATCTCATCCGCGCCGGGGAGAGAATCTTCAATCTCAAGCGGCTGATCAACCTCCGATTGGGCGTCACCGGAGCGGACGACACCCTGCCACGGCGGCTTTTGACCCAACCGCGTCCCAGCGGCAGCGCGGCCGGCGTGCTGCCCGATCTGAAGCCTATGCTGGAGGAGTACTACCAACTGCGAGGTTGGACAGCGGCAGGCGTTCCTACAGAGGAGAAGCTGCGGGACCTGGGCCTGGCGTGAAACGCGAATGGAGTCAGATTTTGGTTTGATGGGCTTGTTTTCTCACCGGGCTTTCTTGCTCCGCTTTCTGTAGGCCGTGATGTAGCGCATGGAGAACTCGTCGCGCCCTAGAACCAGGTCGGTTGCCAGGACGGTCGGGCGCACTTTGGCCGGGTCCACGATGGGACAGTTCACGCCGCTCTGGATGGCCAGGGCCAGGAAAGCTCGGTTGATCACTTCCCGCTCCGGCAGGCCAAAGGAGACGTTGCTGGCTCCCAGCGTCATGTTAACCCCCAGTTCCTCGCGCACCAGTCGGATGGCCTCCAGAGTGGTCAGGCCGGCTCGCGAGTCAGCTCCCACCGTCAGCGCGAGGCAGTCAATGACCACGTCCTCACGGGGGATACCCATCGCCTCAGCCCTCGCGACGATTTTGCGGGCTACCGCCAGGCGTTTCTCTGCCGTGGGTGGGATGCCGTCGTCGTCCATGACCAGACCGATGACGGCCGCCTTGTACCTGGCTACCAGAGGCAGTACCTGCTCCAGGCGAGCCTCCTCGCCGTTGACCGAGTTGATGAGCGGCTTACCCTCCGACGCCAACTCTTTGTGAACCTCCAATGCCGCCCGCAGCGCTTCGAGGTTGGGGCTGTCTATGCACACCGGCGCCTCGACCGTCTCCATGACCAGACGCACTACCCTGGGCAACAGGGCCACCTCGTCCACCGTGATGACCCCCACGTTGACATCCAGCACGTCGGCGCCGGCCTGCACCTGAGCTTCAGCTTCCGTGCGGACGATCTCCAGGTTGCCCGCTTCGAGAGCCGCAGACAAGCGCTTCCTGCCCGTGGGATTGATCCGCTCGCCGATGAGCACTGTTGGCTTGTCGGGGCTGATGACCACCGTCTTCTGCGCGCTCTTTAGAATTGTCTCCATGGACTCCTCCTCAATTATTGGTTTAGAGATTATCTCATTTTTCCCCTGGTTGTCAAGTTTGCAG
>CAYNWI010000350.1:0-2966 GCA_964400825.1 uncultured Anaerolineae bacterium
CAGCCGGAGCGTCTCCTGGAGGAATGGCTCATGACATAACTGGCGTGTCGGAGACAATGGGGCTTGCAGGTTCGGCGGAGTTGTAGTATACTGTGGTTACTTCTGGTTTCATCCACAGGCTGGCTGTGCCGTCAAAGGCCGTTGGCTGCGGCCCATGCCCGGCCGGGCCAGGGCGATCCTACACGAGGGATTATTGTTGATCGCACCCAGCAGGCGCAACTGGAGCAAGCCATACGCGAAGCCATTGCTCACGTACCCATGCAGGTCGTGTTGATCGAACAACTGGATTCGTGGGCCGTGCCTGGGTTACAAGCCGTGGATTTCGTGGCCTGGTCGTTTGAACAGAAGTACGGGCTAGGCAAGGACTGGGCAGCCCAAATCATTGCCGAGAAGGTCACCGTGGAGGAAAAAGTACGGGGAACAAAAATAGCGGCTTTGCCTGGGGGCCGATGACCACCGCCCACTGCGGGGCGGAGTGGGGTGTTCTACGAACACCCAGCCGATCCGGGACTTACAATACCGCTACTTGCTTGAATTATACTACCAATTGGCAGCAAAGTCAAGTTTCATCGGCAGGCTCAGGACACCGCCTGCGCATGCGTCGCTGGATGCGGGAGCACGGCCTGGCGGAGCCCGTCTTCGAGGAGATCAGCCACACCTTCAGAGTGACCTTCCATGGCCCCGGCGACCGCATCCTGGATCTGATTCCTGAGGAGGGCGTGACCGACCTGCGGGCGTTGGGGCTTAATGAGCGGCAGATCGAGGCACTGCGGTTGATGGTGAATGAGGGGCAGGAAATCACCAACAGTCTCTACCAGAAGTTGTTCGGCGTCTCGCGACGTACAGCTACGAGGGACCTGGCAAAGCTCGTGGAGACTGGGTGGGTGCGACAAACAGGAACAGGCAAAGGCACTCGCTACATGGCGGAGTAGGATGGCGCATTCGAAAATGGTTACTGGCCTTCATCGAAAAGGAGATCCGGCTGGCGGAGTGGGGAATAGCTCGGATGGGAGGAGTACCGAGGCCAGCCGGAGCGTCTCCTGGAGGAATGGCTCATGACATAACTGGCGTGTCGGAGACGATGGGGCTTGCAGGTTCGACGGAGTTATGATATACTCTCTCTGCAAGATGCGGTTCGATTTATGACCACGTCACTTCGTTATCCTTGGCCCAGATTGATTATGCGGCACTCTCGCTCTTGGTAAAAATGTCTGGTTCGGTGATCTTCGGTGGCAAAGGATCTCTTTTCAAGTGATAAGGCATGGGAGAGCGTGCGGTGCAGGACGAGGCGACTGACCAAGCTAGTGAAAAACAAAAGGCTACGACCTTTGATGACCTCTTTGGTAGTTTATTCCAAACAGAGAAAGCGGCTCCTGGAACTGAGTCGGCGCAATTGCCAGAAGGTGACACCAAGCCAACGTCTACCGCAAGTTTGATCGAGTACAACTCGGATGAGGACAAAGCTTTCGTCCCCCTGGAGAAACTGCCTGCCTTTCATTCTCTCGTGAGCATTGCCTCAACAAAGGGATTCGTTTCTCAGCAAGAGGTCACCACTCAGCTTCTAGAGAGATACATCGAAAGATTCATCAGCTATGCTATTGACCACGAGATTGTAATCCTTGAAGCCGACCCCCTGGCAGAGCTTGCCAAAGAGAAGCTCCCCAGATTCGAAGTTGAAGAGGTTGAAGAGGAAGAAGAGGAGGAACTCGATCTCTTCCGTCTCTATCAGCACGATGCTTGGAGATTCCCCTTGCTTAGCCCAGAGGAGGAAGTGCTTCTAGCCAAAAAGATCGAGCAAGCGCAAATAGCCCGTTGGCAACTGGATAATGATGACTGTGGCCCTGAGAGGCAAGCGAAACTGGAGGAGCAAGTCAGGGAAGGTGAAAAGGCAAGGATCCAGTTCCTCGAGGGGAATCTGCGATTGGTCATATACTGGGCAATGAAGTATCAAGATGACGGATTAGAACTCTTAGACGTGATTCAAGGGGGCAATCTTGGCTTGATAAAGGCGGTTGACAAGTTTGACTATAGAAAAGGCTGTCGTTTCAGCACTTATGCTTCTTGGTGGATCAAGCAAGCAATTGGTCGTGGCATTGCTGAGCAATCACGCCTGATCCGTCTCCCTGCATACATGTACGAAGTGGTGAAGCGCTTTGAGTCCGTATCGGAACAACTAACCAAAGAACTAGGACGAGATCCGACGTTGGATGAAATAACACCAAGGATGAACCTGCTCGCAGAAGAAGACAAATTGGCTATCGAGAAAGCGAGGGGGGCGGATCAGCGACTTACATCTTCGTTGAAACGAAAGTGGCGTCGAGCGGTAGATAAGACCGGATTTGTTGCCAGAATCGCACAGGAGCCTCTCTCACTTGACATGGTGATCAATGACAACATTGTTCATGAAGACGGGTATCTAAAGCAACTGTGTGGCCCAGAGAAATTGAGACACGCCAAGGAGAACAGGCTTTGTCTTCGTGATCTTCTGGAAAGCGAGCTGATGTACGTTCCTTCAGGTATTATTTCCCTGCGGTTGCTGAGGGGGCAACTGGAGGAAGCACTTGAAGCCTTGACTAAGCGACAGCGTCGTGTCATAGAATTGCGTTTCGGGCTCAAAGATGGTCAAGGGCGAAGTCTGGAGGAGATAGGGCAAGAGTTTGGTTTGACCAGGGAGCGTATTCGCCAAATCGAGGCTGCGGCGTTTAGGAGATTGGGACACCCTAGCAGAAAAAGGAAGCTCAGAGACTATGTGGATTGGCAGGTGTCTAAACGCAAACAGGAAGAAGCTGCGGAAGGAGCAGGGGGCGCAGGCATAACAGATAGGCGAGATTCTGTTATTATTATATCTGAGGGAGAAATCTTGCAATTCGGCGATCTGAAGCTGAACACGGTTACTCATCAGGCCTGGCGTGGTGAGCGACTCCTTGACCTCACAGCCAGAGAGTTCGATTTCTTGTTGCTATTTG
>CAYNWI010000351.1:0-2965 GCA_964400825.1 uncultured Anaerolineae bacterium
CAGCCCTGGAACTTCGAGGCTCTACAGTACGTCGCTCAGTTGAACCGAAGGGCTCAGAAGGATGCGACCAAATTGGCGGTCACTCTCTGCACGGGGCGGCAGGAGCCCTACGTCGAAGTTATGATGCAAGCCATTGACGCCCACCTGCCGGGGATTTACGAAAACGGCGGGGGTCTCTATTTTCCCCGCGAGTACCGATTTATTGAGAATCCCCTCATCACCGTTGCGATGCGAGAAGCTCTGGCTGGGATAAAGGCGACCCTGCAGCGAGAGGTTGTCGAGACTGGCCTGGGGCACTTTCAGCCGGGCAAGGAGGTCTCTCTGACTCTCTATCCTTTGGTCCAAGTCAGCGTTCGCGAGCTCTATCTGGCCATCGTGGAAGCGCTGGCAACCTGTCAAGCTGGCTACATTGCCCATGAATCGGTGTCCTGTGTAGACGTTGTTCCCAGAGGCGTTGACAAAGGAGCCGGAGTGCGCTGGCTCTCACAGGAAACGGGCATCCCTCTTGACGAGATGGGAGGCATTGGCGATTCGGCCAGCGACCTGAAGTTCCTGAGTATCCTTGGTCGTTCTGCTGCTCCGGCCAATGCTGCGGACGAGGTCAAGGCCAGAGTAGATTACGTATCTCCTTATGAAGATGGCGATGGAGTAGTGGATATCCTGTGCCACTGGGTTGAGGGGGGAAAATGAACTCTCGTGAGCGGGTCATGCTGGCCTTGGATCACAAGGAACCCGATCACGTTCCCTTTGATTTGGGTGGGACCAGTGTATCACTCATTCACCTGACCGCCTATCAGAATCTACGCCAATATTTGAATTTGCCGGCCCGTGAGCCCAACATCGCCCACCTGGCGGAGCAACTGGCTGTCGTTGAAGAGGATTTAGCGGAGCGACTGGAAACGGACGTGGTGCTGGTTATCCCGCAGCCTCAGGCGGGCTTTGAATTCGTGTTTCGCGATGAAGGCGCTTATGAGGCATATACGGATGAATGGGGGATCGGTTGGCGAAAGCCTAAAGCGGGTGGTTTCTATTACGACATGTACATCCATCCGCTGGCTAACGCCGAGAAGTTAGGGGATTTCAGAACATTCGAGTTTCCAGACCCCGTGGATGATCGTCGGTTTCAGAATCTGCGGCGTGACGCGGAGGCGGCGGTCGAGCGGGGTAAAGCAGTTGCTTTGACCGGGCCGTGTTCTGGCATTCTGGAGATGTATGCCTGGACGCGGGGGTTCGAGCAGTTCTACTTGGACCTGGCGATTAACCACCAATTCATAGCCTACATGCTTGATCGCCTGGTGGAGTTCAAGGGCGCGTTTTGGCAGCGGGCTCTGGCAGAGATTGGCGATCTGGTTGACGTGGTTCTCGAATACGATGACCTGGGTATTCAACAGACTCTGATGTTCTCGCCCGAGACGTACCGAAAGGTCGTTAAGCCGCGACATAAGAAGCTCTTTTCCTTCGCGAGGTTTTCTGCCACCAGGCGGCAGGCTCCGATCAAGCTGTTCTTCCACTCCTGCGGCGCGGTCCGCCCACTTATTGGGGATTTGATCGAGGCGGGGATTGATATTCTGAATCCAGTTCAAATCAGCGCTACTGGCATGGATCCCCAAGAGCTCAAACAGGAATTTGGCCGCGATCTGGTCTTCTGGGGAGGCGGTGTTGATACGCAGCGTGTTCTGGGGACGGCCACCCCGGAGGAAGTCAAAGAGGATGTAAGGCGAAACATCGAGGCGCTGGCCCCTGGCGGCGGCTTCGTCTTCGCCGCCGTGCACGACATCCAGGCCAACGTTCCCCCGGAGAACATCATGGCCATGTGGGAGGCCTGGAAAGCTTATGGCGTTTATTAAGACACTGTTGACAAACAGGGGGAGATGTAGTATCATAATGGATGCCCGAACAGGGGAAAGTGATCGTTTGTTGGATCCCATCAGAATATAGGGTCGTCTCAGAAAGGAGGGATGAGTATAGGCCAGACCACGGTTTATCCAACCTGAGCGCCAGGGTAGCGCTCGACACTTCAACAACTACATAAGGAGGAAAAAATGTCAAGCAAAAGAACGTGGTTTGTAAATCTGTTTTTGGTGTTCGCCTTGTTAGCGATGGCGCTAGGTGTGGTCAGCGCTGCCCCGCCGGCTCAGGAAGGGACAACCTACACCGTGAAGCTGGGGGATAACCTCTGGACTCTGGCGGAGAAGTACCTGGGCAACGGCGCGGCCTATCCAGCCATTGCGGGGGCCACCAACGACAAGGCCAACGAGGACGCGACCTTCGCTCACATCGCGAACCCCAGCCTGATCCACCCTGGTTGGAAGCTGCTGATACCCACCGCTGGGGCGGCTGCGAAGTACCTGACCTTCGAGCTGGCGGCAGTACCGGCGCCTGAGAAAGCACTTGACTTCATCATGGTTCAGCACGCTTTGTGCGCCTGGGACTCGTTCTGGTGCACGGTGGAAGCAGGCATTAAGCAGGCTGCAGATGACACGAACGTCAACGTCACTGTTCTCGGCCCGGATGAGTTCGACCTGGAAAAGGTAGCGCAGTTGATTGACCAGGCAGTGGCCGCCCAGCCCGACGGCATCGGGCTGACCGTGACCGATCCTGATCTGTTCCGCGAGCCGATTCAGCGGGCGCTCGACGCCGGCATCCCGGTGGTGGCCTACAACGCCGGCTCCGGCCCGATCAAGGATGGCATAGACTACATGACCTACCTGGGTCAGGATGAGTATCAGGGTGGTTACCTGGGTGGCCTGAAGCTGGCGGCTGAGGGTGGCACGAAGGGTGTGTGCATCAACCATCAGGTGGGGCACGCGGGCCTGGATGCGCGCTGCAATGGCTTTGTCGCTGCCATGGAAGAGAAAGGCGTTGAGGGCGAGGTGCTGGCCATCACCAACGATCCAGCCGAGTCGCAGACCATCATTGACGACTACTACACGGCCAATCCGGACGCCGACATCTTCCTGACGCT
>CAYNWI010000352.1:0-2954 GCA_964400825.1 uncultured Anaerolineae bacterium
GCCGATGCTCAAGCGGATGCCGCTCCTCGACTAGGTATACCTCGCCGTGCGGCGTCTCTTGAAAGCGGCCCGGCACGACCCGCTCAATGGGATAAGGCTGGCGCGGCCGAGGCGGCGGCAGATCGCGCACACCGATCCTCACGCCTAGCGATTTGAGTTTTTCGGAGAGAGAGGTGTCCATGCTATCTCGTAAAACGTGAAACGTGAAACGTCAAAACGTCAAAGGTTCATTTGGTATCCAGTTAGGCGCCAAGCGAGGTGGGGGCTTGCGCCCGTAGAAAAGACCGTCCATCCACAGTACTGCACGCCGTACGGCGCCCGAACGCCGGACGGCCCAGCGCACCAGATTGTGAGCCGCGTTGTTCGGGTGCGAGTAAGGACACACGGCCATACAACGCCCACAGTCTGTGCCGACGCGGTTCCAATAGCGGAGGCAACTGTCGGAGTTGATGCGCCAGCGCAACGCGCCGTCTATCTCCTCTCGATCACCCGCAGGAATGGACTGGCTGGGACAGGTTTCGGCACACTTCTGGCAGATGCGGCAAAAGTCAAGCACCGACGTGTCCTCGTCGCGTTGATCCGGGATCAATGGCAAGTCGGTAGTCACCACGCCCAGGCGCACGCGCGGTCCCAGTTCGGGCGTCATCAACAGCCCCATTCGCCCGATCTCGCCCAGGCCGGCGTCGCGAGCCACCAGCGGGGCGATGACGCGATAGTTGCCATCAATATGGGCGCGGGCCGGATAGCCCAGCCAGCGGATGAAGTAGCCCAGTTGCAGCGCAACCCTGGCCGCTTCGACGTATTGCCGCGCTGATTCCATCACCACTGGCGCGTCCGGAGCCGGCCCCATCATGGCGTGATCCATCTCCACAGTGAAGGCGATGGCGTGGCGATGGTCGAGCGTGATGGGAGCGCCATAGCCGCCGCTGCCCCGACCGATGTGCGAGTAGACGTGGTAAGGCTGCAACTCGGTGATGCCCACCGTGTAGGCGCCATAGTAGCGGGCCAGGCTCTTGATGAAGGGCGTCACCTGCGCGGCCGTGAACTGTGAGCGTACCGGCGCTACCGGCCCATCCACCTCCTCCCGCAGCGCCTCGGTCAGGCAAAAACTGGCCTCGGCCGAGGCAAAGGCCAGCGGGCTGGCCTTGCTGGCCGTGAGTGAGAGCAACCCCGGCAGGGCGCGAGTCTCATCATCAGCGGCCCGGTTCTCCGGCCGCATGGCGTAGTAGGCTTCGTACTCCGGACTGCCCGGCACCAGCCGCGCGCGGGCGAACATGATGTCGCGCTCATCGAAGCGACTTTGAGGCACATCGTTGCCACGCTCGACCCGACCGATGGGCAAGAGAACCAGGATTATCACTCCGACGACGATCACGCCCAGTATGACCAGCTTGACTGCCACTGGTAGCAGCGAGGCCAGGAAAAAAGGCAACGAAGTCAATACCGCCGCTCCAAACGCCACCCGCGCCGCGCGGCCCTCGCCCTCCAACCGAAAACAGTCCAAATCCGCCAAAGCCGAACAACATGACAAGGCCCAACGCTATCAAACTGATTGTGGTGGCTATGTCCACTGGATGTTCACCTTCCCCTGAGTTCCCCTGAGCCTCCCCGAGTTCCCCAGCTTCACTAGAACTCTGACAACCATTCTCCCGCATCAGGGTAGTTACGACAATGCTTCCAAGATCGCCAACGTCTCCCGCTTGCCGCCGACGCCCCCTTCACCAGCCGGACCGACGCACGACGGGCAGCCATCGGTGCACTCGCAGGCGGCGACCAGTTCGTGGGCGCGGGCCATCAATTCACTGTGCAGCTCGAACAGTCGCTCGCTGAACCCGATGCCGGCCGGCACCTGGTCGTAGATCACCACCGTTGGCTGTCCATCGGCCAGGGGCGACTTGGGGTCGGAATGCACGCCCAGGTCACCGGGGTCGCACATCAAAAAGAGCGGCGCCAGGTGGCCCAGGGCAAAGGACAGGCCGGCCAGCCCACTCCGCATGCGCACCGCCAGCTCCACCCGCTGGTGACAGCGGGGGCAGAGGGTCACCAGGTTGGATAGTTGGTTGGCCTGGCGATACGAGGCGAAGGTACGGAAGGGGATTCTGTGGTGTACGTGATGGGAACGCCCATCCTCCAGCATGCCGCAGGCCTGACAGCGGTGGCCGTCGCGGGCTCGCGCCCGGTCGCGTTGGGCCAGCCAGTTCGGCCCATAATCGTTGGGATCGCTGGTCCACACGCCTTCCTCTCGCAAACGCGCCACCGTCCCCTCCGTCAGCGCCAGCCAGTAGCCGGTGGTCACCAGCTCGGTCGGCGGCAGGGAGACCTCGCCCAGGCCAAGCTGCTCCTGGGTGAACCACTTGACCTTGCGGAAGCCGATCACCTGGGTCGTCACGGCGACTTCCCCGTGGGCTTTGGTCGCGCCCTGCACTTCGACCTCGTCCAGTTTCTCCAAGAGCTGCACCGTCGTTTCGCTGCGCGGCTGGGTGTAATAGTCCACCTCCGCTGCCCGCAGCCACGCGATGTGCTGCTCCAGTTCCAATTCCTCCACCAGGTACACCCGCCCCTCGTGCAGATAGACCGCGCCCGGATGCACCATCCAGTGCGCGCTGGCCTGGTCCACCTGGCCGATGGTCGCCCACTCGCCGCCATCTTGTGTCTGGAGCACCACCGTCTCGGGCGAAGCGCTGCGCAGCGAGATGTCCTGAGCTGGATAGTGATCCGCCATCCAGAAGTACTTGTCTCCGGATTGATGCAGTACCCCGCTTTCTTGCAGGAACTGGAGGATTCCCGCCACCCGCGCCCCTTCGACGCGGCCAAAGCTCTCCCCCGTTCGGAACGGCAGTTCGAAAGCCGCACAGCGCAAATGCCCCAGCAGGATGAGCAGGTTGTCGGGGTTGATGAGGGCCTGCTCAGGCGAGCGTCCGAAGAAATAGTCGGGGTGACGGGCCAGAAACTGA
>CAYNWI010000353.1:0-1293 GCA_964400825.1 uncultured Anaerolineae bacterium
GAAGCCGCCTCAGAGTCCCGCTCTCCTCCCGCACCCCCACCCAGACGACGCGGGGTCGCCGAGGATCGGGGAAGCAACCCAGTCCTTCGACGGAGAAGGAGAAAGCAGGAAACCTCACACAAGCCTGAGCGAGGGCCCGCTCTATCTCCTCGATCCTGTCGGCGGGCACGTCGCCCAGGAACTTGAGGGTGAGGTGGATGCCCCCCGGCTTGACCCACCGCACCGAGCCTTGAGGTACCTTAGACTTGAGCTGCCCTTGCAGGTCGGCTAAGGCAGCGTTGATGGTCTCATCCAACTCGATGGCTATAAAAGTGCGAACTTGTTCCATGTGATGCCCTCCATTCGTGCGAATTACTGACCTATTATATCACACTTGGGAGAGGAGTACAAAAGGTGCTGTACTCGCTGGCGCTCAAAACAGAAGGTTCTGGCCAACCATCCGCCAGAACCTTTTGCTTTGTGATCTAATTGTGGGTATGGATTTCTAACCCCTACGCCTCCTGACCACTGCAATCGCGAGAGCGGCGAGGGAACCCAGCGCCACCAACCCCATCCACGGCGCCACCAGCCCCAGCTTGTTCACCGGCACGATGATGCCGCCGACGGGCTCTGGGAAGGGAGTGGGGTCGCAGACATCGCCCAGGCCGTCGTGGTCAGCATCTTCCTGGTTGGGATTGGCGTCGTTGGGGCAGTTATCCGTGTCATCGGGAACGCCATCGCCGTCAGTATCGGGGGCGCCGACCGGCACGTCCAGCGCGATGCCCAATGGCCAGTTGAGCGTGCCACCCAGATTACCGAGGCTGACGCCCCCCGTGCCATCCAGGTTCGCTTGGCTGACTGTGTGGCTGAAGTGATTTGCTACATACATCTTGCCAGCAGCTACGTCCAGCGCGATGGCGAATGGGCCGTTCAGCGTGCCACCCAGGTTACCCAGGCTGATGCCCCCCGTGCCATCCAGGTTCGCTTGGCTGACTGTATTGTTAAGGAAATTTGCTACATACATCTTGCCAGCAGCTACGTCTAGCGCGATGCCCTCTGGCTGCCTGAGCGTACCACCCAGGTCACCGAGGCTGACGCCCCCCGTGCCATCCAGGTTCGCTTGGCTGACTGTGTGGTTACTGCCATTTGTTACATACATCTTGCCAGCAGCTACGTCTAGCGCGATGTCACTTGGGAAGCTGAGCGTGCCACCCAGGTTACCGAGGCTGACGCCCCCCGTGCCATCCAGGTTCGCTTGACTGACTGTGTTGTTAGTGTAATTTGCTACATACATCTTGCCAGCAGCTACGTCCA
>CAYNWI010000353.1:1393-2949 GCA_964400825.1 uncultured Anaerolineae bacterium
CTGACTGTGTTGTTAGTGTAATTTGCTACATACATCTTGCCAGCAGCTACGTCCAGCGCGATGCCGCGTGGCGAGTTGAGGGTGCCACCCAGGTTACCGAGGCTCACGCCCCCCGTGCCATCCAGGTTCGCTTGGCTGACTGTGCTGATAATGGAATTTGTTACATACATCTTGGTGGCCTGGGCCGCTGCCAGGCGCGCGTCGGACGCCATGCCCAGCGCCAGCCCGGCCAGCAGCGAGGCCATGACCAACAAGTGCAGCCCTTTGCTAAACCTATGAGTCTTCGTCTTGTTCATGACAGATTCTCCTCCTTTCAGCTTTCCCCATTCATCGGCGGCGAGCCAAACAACAACGCCAGCCTCAGGCGCTCATGGAGCACCGTTCAGGCTTCGCCGTGAGTTCAATCGAACGGCTGGCGTTGCGTATAGTCACTGGCCAGGCGTGCAAACCTGCCGTCGCTTTCCGGGGCACAAATCTGGTATCGGTATCCGGTCTCTGATGTCTGATCTACCACGCTTGCTCCCTTTCGGATTCGGAGCGCATCATCCCTACATATTATAACGTAAAAAAGGCGAAAAAGATACGGCCTGCCAGCACGAGTTTTGAATATTGTAAGGTTGCTTATGTACAATGTGCACCAGAGCGAGTCTGCTGCCGCTCCCTTCGACCATCCCTCTCACGCTATAGCAGCGGCATAGCGCAGTACCTGGCGGGTCAGGCTGCGCGGCTTGGCTGGAGCCGGGGTTACCAGATCGCTTTCACAATCTGTGCAGCGGTGATAGTCTCATCCTTCGTGATAATCGTCGCCCCTGCCAGGATAGCAGTAGCAACGATGATCCGATCAAAGAGTTCGGGAATGTCCCTCGCTTCGGAGGCCCTCTCCAGCACTGATTCATCAAAGGGATATATCAGGTAACCTGCACTATCCCTCACCGCAGTCAATACATCCAGGAAAGCTACATTGATCCGTCCGCGCTCTGCCAAATACATGACCTCGGCCAGAACAATGGTTGGCACGTACACTAAGACGAGGGCTTGATCCGCCTGAGTGAGGATGGCCTTTGCCTCTTTGCCCAAACGTTTGTCGTCCGCAATGTGCCAGACCAAAGCGTGGGCATCGGCCACGTATGACTCGTTCTGATGCGTTACAGACATCAGACTTCCTCGCTGATTACTTCAAGCTTGTGGAATACCCAAGCTTTTGCCTCGGCAAAGTCCTCCTCGTTGACAACGCTGCTCTTCGCCAGACCACGTAGGGGCACAGCCTTTGTCTTCGGGGCGGCCGCATATCGCATCACCAGCCGCTTCAGAGCGGTAATCTCCTTCTCCAGATGATCCAGTCGAGTGTAAACCACTCGCAGGGGCGCGGCGTCTGCCTGCAAGGTTGGGTTTTGTCCCAGTTGCTGCATCTTCACTCCCTCCTCGTAAACCTCCCGGCCTGGGGCACATCGAACAATTCATCTTTCTCATAAATCATCTCTATTCTACTACAACTGGCGTGATTTTGCAAGCAGGAGACCTCTTCGCCATAGGTCTGGTGTCTGGAAGACTGATGG
>CAYNWI010000354.1:0-2948 GCA_964400825.1 uncultured Anaerolineae bacterium
TCCCTCGGTTTTCCCGTAGTCGTCGGCGTTGACGATCAGTTGCTTTGACATGGTTTCCTCCTATTGCTCGCTTTTCCCTAGTACCTCTCGCAGCACGTCGGGATGGTTGGTGATGATGCTGTCCACGCCCAGGGCGACGAGGCGCTTCATCTCGGCTGGTTCGTCCACTGTCCAGACGTTCACCCGATAGCCCCGTTCTTTTGCCCAGTCCGTGTATTCCTGGTTGACCAGGCGCTTCTCTGGGTGCAAGGCATCGGGATCCGCCAGGAAGGTGAGCGAGGACCGAACCAGATGAACCGGCAGGTCGAAGAAGTAGAGAAGGCCAGTGTTGATGCGAGGATTGAGCTTTTTGACCTGGCGTAGCGGGAAGGGGTTAAACGAGGATACCACGACTCGGTGGACGAGGTTGTGATCCTCGATGAGCCGCACTACCTCGGCGACCAGTCCCGCGTTTCTGACCCCTTTGACTTTCAATTCGATGTTCAACAACAGTTGGTGGCCGACCTCGACGATGACTTCCTGCAGAGTGGGGATGCGCTGGCCGGCGAACCGGGCATCGAACCAGGAGCCGGCGTCCAGCTCCCTCAGCTCGGCCAGGGTCTTGTCTGCGACCCGCCCCTGGCCGTCGGTGGTGGCGTCTACCGTGAAGTCGTGGATGACTACGACTTCGCCATCCCTGGAGGTTTGCACGTCCAGCTCCACGCCGTCGGCGCCCATCTCTCTGGCCAGGCGAAAGGCGGCCAGGGTGTTCTGCGGAGCGCCGTGGCTGGCCCCCCGGTGGGCGAAGTTCAAAACCCTATCCCTCATCCCTCGTCTCCTCCATCAAGCACCTGCCCCACTCGCAGCACTTCCTCCTCGGTGTTGTAGCCGTGGGGGGAGACGCGGATGTAGTTCTCGCGCAGGGAGATGATGATCTGGTGGGCGATGAGTTTTTCGTAGTCGGCCTCGACGTTGGGCGTGGGGAAGGAGACGATGGCCGAGCGATGCTCCGGTCGCAGGCAACTGGCGATCTGGTAGCCTCGCTCTTGCAGGTCTTCGATGAGGACGTCGGTAAGGTGCAGCGTCCAGCGCTGGATCTCCTCAATGCCCACTTCCAGCAGCAAGTTGACGGAAGTCATCAGTCCCACCATGCCCACCAGGTTGGGCGTGCCCAGCTCGAAGCGCCTGGCGTCGGACAGGAAGGTGAGGTCGTAGTCGCGAAAGTTCAGAAAATCCACCACGCTCGTGGCACCGGCGTAGTCTGGTTGCATCTCTTCGATTAGCTCTCGGCGGCAGAAGAGGAACCCCTGGCCGCAAGGCCCCATCAGCCACTTGGGACCGCCGCAGGAGAGCAGGTCAATGTGACATTTCGCCACGTCGAGCGGGATCGCCCCCAGGGACTGGATGCCGTCCACCACGAAGTAGATGCCTCTGGTTTTGCATAACTCGCCGATGCTCTGGAGGTCGTTTCTGAAGCCGGTCAGAAACTCCACCGAGCTGGCGGCCACCACCCTGGTCCGCTGGTCAATGTATGCTTCGAGGTCGTCCAAAGCCAGCCCGCCCTCGCGGCTGGGGACGATGCGAGCCTCCACCCCGCGTCGCTCCAGGTTCATCCAGGGGTAGACGTTGGCCGGGTACTCCATGTCGCAGAGGATCACGTTGTCGCCGGGCTGGAGGGGGAGAGCGTGGGCGGCGATGTTGAGGCCCTCGGCCGTGTTCTGTACCAGGGCGATCTCTTCGGGGGAGGCGTTGATCAGTTGGGCCAGCACCTGGCGCAGATCCTGGTCCAACGTTTCATACTCCTCCCAGGCTTGGCGGACGAAACGGCGCGCTTCTATGAACTTGGTCATAGCCGCCCGCGTCCGGCCAGGCAAGGGCGCGGTGGCCGCATGGTCTAGATAGGTGAGTTCCTCCGTCAGGGGGAACTCTCGTCTGAGCTCTTCGAGTTTCATCATGGTGAACCTTTCCTGATTCTGTTTTTTGCGAACAGCATTATAACACACCCTGGCCCAAAGGACAAGCTGTTGACTAAGGACGAAAAAGATGATATACTTGTAGTGTCAACACCCCAGCTCACTATTGGGCTGCGAATCTAACAACTACCTGGAGGTGGCAAAATGATCGAGAACATCCATTGGCTAGGGCACGACACTTTCAGAATCGAGAACGACAAGACTATCTACACTGATCCCTATGAATTGCAAGGCGAACTCCCCAAAGCCGACCTGATCCTCATCACGCACGACCACTTCGATCATCTGTCTCCGAAGGATGTCGCCAAAGTTGCGAAGGAGGACACGGTGATCGTGACCATCGCTGCGGCCGCGCAGAAGCTGAAGGGCGACGTGCGCGTCGTCAAGCCGGGCGAGAGCCTGGTTGTGCAGGGCATCCCCATTGAGACGGTTCCCGCCTACAATGTGAACAAGTTCCGCAGCCCCGGCCAGCCCTTTCATCCACAGGAGAGTGGCCACGTGGGCTTCATCTTCACCGTGGGAGGGCAGCGCATCTATCACGCTGGCGATACCGACGTCATTCCTGAGATGGATGACATTGAGGCCGACATCGCGCTGTTGCCCGTGGGGGGAACTTACACCATGACGGCTGACGAGGCTGCCGAGGCCGCGAACAGGATCAGGCCCCAGATAGCCATCCCCATGCACTGGGGCACTATCGTGGGGTCTGAAAAGGACGCTGAGCGCTTCAGTAGCCTGTGCCAGATGGAAGCCGTCATCCTCTCCCAGGAGGGATGAACCATCGGTGAGCGCTCGGCCTGACTCCTGCCCATCTGTTGTTCCACTCTGTCCAGCGGTAGTAAACATAAAAAAGGAGGAAAAAATGAATGAGAGAATGTACGTCTGGCTGACGGTGGTGGGCCTGGCGCTGGTGGCCTTGCTTCTCTTTGCCGGCAGCGTCATAGCCGGCGACCCGGACGCCCCACCCGGCGCCGCCGCTCTCCAGGATACCACAAG
>CAYNWI010000355.1:0-2934 GCA_964400825.1 uncultured Anaerolineae bacterium
CCCTCTTTCCCCCCCCAAGCCTGCCCTGAGCACGGTCGAAGGGTTGGGTGGGATGAAGGGGGGGTGGCAGGCTACCCTGGCGAATTTTGGAGCAGTGGTCGCCGCTACCTTTGTGCTGGCAAGGGGGGCGTCGGCCATCGGTCTGACCGCTGTTGGGCTCGACGTCGCCGGGTTCATCTTCAAGCTGCTGGCCTACCTGTCTTCGATATATCTCGGCCTGTGGGTCATCCTGGGGGCGTACCTGCTTCTGCTGGAAGTGTTGGTGTGGCTTACTGAGTTGGTGCCCCTCGGCCTGAAGACCGATGCCGAGCGGGTGCGCCGCATCTCCCACCAGTACGGGCTGGACGTGGACCCGACGGCCTACATAAAGGACCTGTCGGTGGGCGCCCAGCAACGGGTGGAAATCGTCAAGGCCCTCTATCGCCAGGCCGACATCCTTATCCTGGACGAGCCGACGGCCGTGCTCACCCCCCAGGAGTCCGACGAGCTGTTTGAGATCATGCGCGGCCTGGTCGAGCAGGGTAAGTCCATAATCTTTATCACCCACAAGCTGAAAGAGGTCCTGGCTGTAGCCGACCGGATCGCCGTTCTGCGTGATGGCCGACTGGTGGGCGAGACCACCCCGGCCCAGGCCACAGAAGCCAGCCTGGCGGCCATGATGGTCGGGCGTGAGGTCATCCTGACAGTGGCAAAAGAGCCAGCCCAGCCGAAGGAGGCCATTCTCAAGGTCGAGGACTTACATTCCGAGGACGACCGTCACGTGCCGGTGGTCAGAGGCGTCACCTTTGAAGTACGCGCCGGTGAGATTCTGGGCATCGCCGGGGTGCAGGGCAATGGCCAGACCGAGCTCGTCGAGGTGTTGACTGGGCTGCGATCGGCCACAGGGGGCCACGTGTGGATCACAGGCACGGAGACCACCCACGCCACTCCACGCCAGATCATCGAGCTGGGCACGGCCCACATACCGGAGGATCGGCGGAGGGATGGCCTGGTGCTCACCTATCCGGTGTGCGAGAATCTGGTGCTGTGCACCTATTACAAGCCTCCGTTTGCCCGAGGCGTTATGATCAACAATCGAGAGGTCTTCAAACAGGCCGATAACCTGGTTGATCTCTTTGACATTCGCACCCCTTCGATATTCCTGCCGGCGAGCAATCTATCGGGCGGCAACCAGCAGAAGTTGATCGTGGCCCGCGAGCTATCCCGCCCCATCAAATTGCTCATCGCAGCCCAGCCCACGCGCGGCCTGGACGTTGGCTCCATTGAGTACATTCACCAGCGACTGATTGAGAAACGCGATCAGGGAGCGGCCGTGCTGCTGGTCTCCGCTGAATTGGACGAGATCATGAGCCTGGCGGATCGCATCGCTGTGATGTACGAGGGCAAAATCGTGTACACCGTAGACGCTGCCCAGGCAACGCGCGAGGAGTTGGGTTTGTGGATGGCTGGGGCGCAGGAGGAGGGAAGCCATTGAGCGATAGGGACGTGGTATCACCTGTTGAACGAGAGGGAGAGCGGCAGCGGCTGTTGCTGCGGGTGTGGGGCGCGTTGGCCGCTCTGATCGTTTTGGCCCTGGCAGGCATCTTCATCACCAAAAGCGGGATAAACTTCATACTGCCTCTGCTGGGCGTCCTGGTGCTGATGATGTTTGCTTGGGTGACCATCAGGAACGCTTCTTTCGCCTGGCTACGGGGTACGGTGGTCCCTGTTCTGGCAGTGGTGACGGCGCTCATCATCGGCTCCGTCGTCATCGCCTCAACCGACCCGTTGGTTCTCGAATCTGCCGGCAGCTTCCTTGAGGACCCGGCCACCGTGCTGCATCATGCCTGGGATGCGGTGGGCCTGGCGTACCAGGCTCTGTTCGAGGGGGCGTTGGGTAGTCCAGCTAAAATCACCGCTGGGTTGGAGAGCTGGATCGTGGAGGGGGATGCCGTGTCCCTCCGCTCCGCTGTGCGCCCTCTATCGGAGAGCATCACCAAGTCTATACCCTACATCCTGGCTGGTCTGGCTGTGGCTCTGGGGTTTCGGGCCGGGCTGTTCAACATTGGTGCGGAGGGGCAGTTCGTTGTCGGCGGACTGTGCTCGGTCGTCGTGGGTTACAAGGCCACTGGCCTGCCGGCCTACGTTCACCTGCCGCTGGCGGTGATGGCTGGAGCGTTGGGCGCTGGGATATGGGGCGCGATTCCCGGCCTGCTCAAGGCCTGGACGGGAGCTCACGAGGTGATCAACACCATCATGATGAACTGGATTGCCTTCCGCCTGACCGAGTATCTGCTTAGAGAGCCGTTGGAAAAGGCGCAGGGTACTCACCGCACTCCGGAAATCCTGCCTACGGCGGAATTACCTCGCTTCTTCCCTCATCCACTCCGCCTGCACGCCGGCCTGATCCTGGCCCTGGCGGCGGCTGTGTTCGTCTACTGGTTTCTGTGGAAGACGACCTGGGGCTTTGAGATGCGCACGGTAGGCGCTAACCCCGACGCGGCGCGCTACGGCGGCATCAGCATCAAGCGGAACATCGTGCTGGCCATGTTCATTAGCGGGGCCTTGGCCGGTCTCTCTGGGGCCAGCGAGTCGCTGGGGATCACCCACAACATGTCGCTGGGATTCTCGGCCGGCTATGGTTTTGACTCCATTGCCCTGGCCCTGCTGGGCGGCAGTCACCCGCTGGGTGTGGTGCTGGCCAGCTTGCTCTTTGGGGTGTTGCGCGCCGGCGGCACGCGGATGATGTCCGTGGCGGGCATTCCCCTGGAGATCATCTCCATCGTGCAGTCTATGGTCATCGTCTTCATCGCCGCACCAGCCATCATCCGGGGCGTCTACCGGCTGCGCGCTGAGAGAGAGGAGCTGGGACCGGCCATGATCACCCGTGGTTGGGGCAGCTAAGCATAGGTGTCATTGCGAGGCGCGCTGTTTGCGCCGAAGCAATCCCCTAGT
>CAYNWI010000356.1:0-2913 GCA_964400825.1 uncultured Anaerolineae bacterium
CACAGTAAGCGGATAAAGGCGAACGGTAGCAGGAGGAGACTGGCAAGCTTCTTGAGTAGCAGGACGAAGAAGTTCTGCTGTAAGGGGGCGCCCGAGAAGAACTTGTCCCGTAGACGCCACTTGATGTGGCTCCAGATTACTCGTCTGTGGCGATAATCCCACTCGAAGCTATCGCCGTTTTCGTTGTAAACGATCATGCGGGGCGCTCGACACATAAAGGCCAGCGCTTTGAATTTGTTGTACCTGCCCTCGTTCTCGTTGGTGAAAAGCGCTACTTTGCAGTCGTACTCCCGCCGACGCAGCTCCCGTAACTGACGCGCCAGAAAAAACCTGAGGTTGCTGTACAGTGCCACGTCTCCAACCCTGGGATGCTGCGACAATTCGTCCAGGATGTCTGGATCCGTCAACACGGTGATTTCGCTGCCGGGGAATCTTTCTCCCAGGCTTTCCAACACCATCAGCAGATTGGGCAGCGAACCCGATCTCACAACCAGAATGTTCTTCTCTTCCATCAAGGCTCTCTATCGTTCGCCGAAGGTCTCCTGACCGAGGTGTCTCGCAAGAGCTCGGTCGGGAGACCTTCGCCCATCAAGTGGAATTTGGTAGCTAATGCTTCGTCGTACATCTGCTCGACCTGCCGGATGATGATCTCCCAATCGTATTTCGCTTCCACCTGTTTTCTGCCATTTCTGCCCAGCTTCTCTCTCAGAGCCTTATCCCTCAACAGCTTCACCGTTTGGGCGGCGAAGCCCTGTGGATCATCGGCAATCAGAACGTTCTCGCCCGGTGTGCAGTCAATACCCTGACTTCCCACGCTGGTGGTAACAACGGGCTTAGCCATCCCCCAGGCCTCGAGTATTTTAACCCTCATGCCCGTTCCCAGCCACAAAGGCGCCACGTAAACCGAACTCTGCGCGATGTAGGGTTTTATATCCTCGACCCAGCCGGTGACTACGACGTCGTCCAGCTCACCTAGCCTGATGATTTCATCGGGGGGGCTGGAGCCGACGATGAACAACTTGGTCTCAGGGATGTCCTCTCTTATGAGCGGTAGAATCTCTCTGCAAAAGCGTTTTATCCCGTGTACGTTGGGATAATGCCTGAAGTAGCCAATAAAGACCAGACTGTTGGGCTCTTCTGGGACATCTTGCGGGACGAAACGGGAACTATCTACAGCCATGGGGACGACTTCGATATCCAGTCTGGGCTCGAACGATAGCAATTCCTTTCTATCGGCATCGGTGAGGGTTAAGACCGTATCGAATCGGCGACAAGCCTTTAATTCGTAATCAATCATCATCAGCCAACCCATGAGAGCTCTGAATTTCTCCCAGGAGAAGGGAAAGCTTTCGAAGGCCCGACGGTGCGTGGCAAAGGCCACTTCGTGCTCCGTCAGCAGGGTGCAAGACCGCCGCGTGTCAGGCACATATTGCGCCATTTGGGTGTACTCTACCTGCACGATGTCGAAGTCCCTCTCCGAGAGCAACCTGTGAATCTCGGCCTCCATTGGGGAGGAGTTGAACTCGCTTACTACGAAGGGCTCGAGCACCAAAGGAGTGCGCCTCCGATAGGGCGGCTGGCGATGGATGACTACCACCTCCTGGCAGTATCTCTCCAGCTCCGGCACATATTTAAACTCACTCTCCTTATCAATAAAGGTAGCCACACTCACCTGGTGCCGTTGGGCCAGCAGCTTGATCATGGTGTACATCCTGCCTGCCCCGGCGTGAACGCCAACGCAGGGGATGTAGGGGCAAATGAACAGGATGTTTTTGGAAGCTGGATATTGGATATTGGAGATTGGAGATTGGAATCTTTCTTTGTATTGGAATAGGTCTGACGAGACTGCCAGAACTTCCTGGTCGCTGAGCTTCCCCGAGCGATTCCCTCCGATTCTGCTCTTCCAGACTGTCCCCAACTGGCTCACGGCGCTCCCGAAGGCGGTCAGATAGGTGCGGTTGCCGAGCGCGTAATTCCACACCAGCCGGCCCAGGAGAACGAAGGGGTGGAGGAAAAGCAAGCTGGGATCAGAGAGGTTCTTCCACATGAAGAGAAGGTGATTTCTGTTGATCGCCTGGTCGGTGGTATTCTCATCGTAGACCTTGCCGATGGTACCGCGGTGTTTGTGATGCACCACGCTGCGCGGCTCGTATAGAACCTTCCAGCCCCGTTTCCAGGCTCGGTAGGAAATGTCGGTGTCCTCCCAATAGAAAGGCTGAAAAAGCTCATCAAAGCCACCTAAGGCCAAGAATTTGTTCTTATCAAAGGCCGATGATCCGCCGCCGGCGTAGAGCACCGGGCGCACCCGCCCCCCCCTAGTCCCCCCACCCCCCCCTTGCCCCCCCCGCATGCGGGGGGGTGGGGGCGGCTCATCGTGAACAACCTGCAGGAAGCCCAGCTTCAAGAAGCCCCGCGTCTGGCCAGTTTCCTCCCGCCGCTTTTCGGCATCCCAGAAGTAAATCTGCGAGCTTACGGCGAAGACGGCCCCATCGTCGAAACCATTGAGCAGGGGGCGCAGGAAACTTCGGTCAACGATCATGTCGTTGTTGAGGAAAACGAGGATCTCGTTTCGGCTCTCCGCCGCACCGGCGTTGCAGCCGCCAGCGAACCCCCTGTTCCTATCGAGCCCCAGCACCTTGACCTCAGGATAGTTATCCTTGAGAAATGGCACGCTGTCGTCGGTGCTGTGGTTGTCTACCACGATGATCTCATGGCCGCCGCCATCACTCCTAACCGCCTCTACGACAGAGGGCAGACATTGCTGCAACAGCTCTCGGCCGTTCCAGTTGGGGATGATGATACTGGCCTTGCTGGTGTCGGGCTGGCCCGACTTCGGGTTTTGGGTTTCGTGTTTCGTGCTTCGTGTGAAGTAACCCACCATATCGGCGACGAAGAGGGAGGCCACGATGCCGA
>CAYNWI010000357.1:0-2906 GCA_964400825.1 uncultured Anaerolineae bacterium
AGGAGGTTAGCCGGGCCGTGAGTGGGATGTCGGACTATTTCGTTCGCCTGCGGAGCTGCATAGGGCACGATCCGCTGTTGCATCCCGCCGCCGCTGCCTGTATCCGCGATGAGCAGGGTCGTATCCTGCTCCTGCGGCGCAGCGACGGCGTCAATCTGTGGAGCTTTCCCGGCGGAGCGATGGAGTTGGGCGAGCGTGCCGATGAAGCGGTGATGCGCGAAGTGCACGAGGAGACGGGGTTGGAGGTGGAACCGGTGGCGCTCATCGGCGTTTACTCCAGCCCCGATTATGCCATCACTTATCCCAACGGCGACCAGGTGCAGCCAGTGATAATCTTCTTCGAGTGCCAGGTGGTGGGCGGCACGCTCCAGCCGGACATGGAGGAGATCCTGGGGGCGCGTTACTTCGGCCCGGACGATGAGTTGCCGCCGATGTTCCCCTGCTGCGTCGCCAAGGCCCGCGATGCGTTCATTTTCGACGGGCGGGCTTTCTTCCGCTAATTATGATGCTGGCGCATCAGGCGTAAACCGCGTCGCGATGCGACTCTGACTGGGGGGTTGGATTGTCCGATTGTGGATTATTGAGGATGACCATCGGTTTCACGGGCGGGGTGGGGAAAAGCATGCAGGAGACGAGCGGTGCGACCTGACCATTTCGACCTCGTCGCCCGCTTCTACGACCGCGTGTTCCACTTCCTGGGTCCGGAACGGCTCATGAGTCTGCTCCAGGCCCAACCGTCGGAGCGCATATTGGACATCGGCGGCGGCACGGGTCGGGTCTCCCAAACCTTTGGCGACGATTACGTGGTGGTCGTTTGCGATCCATCCTGGGGGATGTTGAGGGAGGCTCGCCAGAAGCAGATGATCGCTTGCTGTGCCCTGGCCGAGCGTCTCCCTTTCGCTGATGGAGCTTTCGACCGCATCGTGATGGTGGACACCTACCATCATCTTCACGACCAGCACGCCGCCGCGAAGGAGACCTTGCGGGTGTTGCGTCCGGGTGGACGATTGGTCGTCGAGGAGCCGGACATTCGTCGCTGGGCGGTTAAATGGACCGCTCTGGGCGAGAGGTTGCTCCTGATGCGCAGCCGTTTCTGCTCCGTCGCCGACCTGGCCCGCGCTTTCGAGGAGGCTGGGGCCAGAATCTTAGCCATCGAGGAGGGGCGCGATCTCAACGTGCGCCTGGCTGTGGGAAGACTGGAGGTAGCGATCAATGACGGGAAGCAAGGATGAAGTGGCCCGACGGGCCGGCGATTTGGTGAGCCGAGGCTATCACTGAGCCGAGGCGATAATGCTCGCCGTGGGCGGGCACGTCTTGGGCGACCTTGACCCTCGCATCGTGAGAATGACCACCGGCTTCGCGGGAGGCGTGGGGGGAAGCAAGCAAGAGATGTGTGGGGCGCTCAGCGCCGGGGTGATGATCATCGGCGCGCTGTACGGGCGCAACAGCCTGGAGGAGGACGATGAGCCGGCCCGTCAGTTGGTCACCCGCTATCGGGAGCGCTTCGCCGCTGAGTTCGGCACCACCTGCTGCGGCCCTCTGTACGAACGGGTGCACGCCCCCGGTGGACTTGGGTCATGCTCCGTCGTGGTCGAGCGCGCCGCGCGAATCCTGCTGGGGCTGTTGGCTGAGCAGAGGAGGGGGAGATGAACCAGCGAGTCCTGGCTCGATTGGCACTCTCAGCGCTGATCGGGCTGATTTGTTTGTTGGCAATTGAGTGTGCGCCGTCGGGGACAGCCTCTCCCACGCCGGAGCGGGCGACCGCTACGCCGACTCCACTTCCTAGCTTCACTGCCACCCCATTTCCGACTGCAACGCCCATCCCAACCGCTGCCCTGACCCCTGCGCCTGAGCGAGCGACGCTTGAGCCAACGCCGCCTCCCACGCCCACCGCCACTCCGATTCCGACCAGGACGCCCATCCCGACCGCCACCCTAACTCCCGCGCCCATTGCCACCCCGACCCTGGTGCCTAGCTCAACTCCCACGCCTGAGCCGACGCCCACCGAGATCGCTGAAAAGCTGACTATCACCATCGTCTACGACAACAACGAGTACGACGAGCGGCTGAAAACGGCCTGGGGATTCTCGTGTTTGGTGGAGCGAGGCGACCTTACCCTGCTCTTCGACACCGGCGGGGACGCCGCGACCCTGCTCTCGAATATGGAGACGCTGGGACTGGACCCAGCCACAATTGACACCATCGTTCTCTCTCACATCCACGGCGACCACGTTGGCGGGCTGGGGGGCATCCTGGCCATCAACGAGGAAACCACCGTCTACCTCCCCCGCTCTTTCCCGGCCAGCTTCAAGGAGCAGGCCAAGGCCCACGCCCGCGTAGTGGAGATCCACGAGCCGATGGAGATAGCGGAAGGCATCTACACCACCGGGGAGATGGGAAGCAGCATTATTGAGCAGTCGCTGGTGCTGATCACGGGGCGAGGTTCGGTGGTCATCACTGGCTGTGCCCATCCTGGGGTAGTGAACATCGTCGCCAAAGCAAAGGAGATAACGGGCGAGGAGGTTTATCTCGTGATGGGCGGCTTCCACCTGGGCGGGGTGAGCCAGGCCACCATCGAGGGCATCGTCGAGGATTTTCGGGAGTTGGGGGTGCAAAAAGCGGCTCCCTGCCACTGCTCCGGCGACCTGGCCCGAAGCATCTTCGAGAGGGAATACGGGGAGGACTTCATTCGGGTGGGCGTCGGGAGCAGGTTAGAGGTAGATTGAGGAGGTTGAGCAGTGAAACCCAACATCAACGTCGAGGAGCTGACGTGGCAGCCGCACAAGACGGTGAAGGGCGTGGAGATCAAAGTCCTGATATCCAAAGCCGTGCAGGGCACAGACGTAACCTGCCTAGTTCTGACGGATTCTGTGGTTTCACGGTAACGGGCTACTCTATGCAATTCT
>CAYNWI010000358.1:0-2898 GCA_964400825.1 uncultured Anaerolineae bacterium
CCGGCCTGGGTGAGGAACGCTACCCGGTCCAGTGAGTTCAGGGTCCGCTTCACGAACGCCTGGCCCTCTGGCGTCAAAGAGCGCATGCCTTCCTGTGGATCATCTGGCAGGTGCTGGAAGATCCAGCGCCGGGCTTCGATGTTCTCAGGCGAGTTCAGCTCATGGAACAGACGATCCGCCACTTCCATATACCGGCTGCTGGCAACCTCACTCAACTCACGGTAGGCGACGAAGCCGGCACCGACTACGGCTGCTGCGGTCACAGCCGTTGATAGCGCCTCGGTCATCGCCCAGAAGTCGACGGGGATTCCGACAACTCGTAAGAGAAGCCACAGCGAGAACAGAGCAAGAAGCCAGAGAAAGAAGCCCACCACTGTGCTGGCAACAATGACAACCAGCGTCAAGCGCCCTGACCAGTCATCGTTCATTATTGAACCCTCCACCCGTCCCCGGGCCGCCCGGGGACGGGCCTTAGAGCCGAATGGCGGAGGCAGGCAACCGTGGAGGAGGACTTCCCGCGTTGTGTGCAATCCGCCGCGAGCGCCTGTGATCTACTGAACCCAGCTCCGCAATCGCTCTTCCTAACCGCTTGAAATGCCCTCTTCCCGCAGCTTGGTCTTGCCTTCTTACTCCCCCTCTGTGGTCGGCTCTACGTGGTCTGCCCCTTCCTGCGACTCGGCCAGCAGAGTCTCGGCCACTTGTTTGAGCTTCAGCACCGCTTGCTCTGTGAACATGCCCACCAGTCCGGCCAGGGCTGCGAAGCCAAAGGGGCTGGTCTGCTCGATCGTGGCCGAAGGAGAGAAGAACCCGCCTCGGATGACGAAGTAGAAAACGAGCCCCAGGGTTGAGCCGACGAAGGGCAACAGGACGTACATCGCTAACCAACTGAACACCAAATCCCGATTGCCGACGTACCAGTAGAGCGACCGAAGCGCATGTACCAGGCTGCCCATAGCACCGGCCATCGCTACGATGAAGATCAAGCGGACCTCGTCCGAAACCGAAAGCGTCCAAAAGAGGAAGGTCACTGGCGATGAGGTTGGGGCCGACCCCGTAGCTGGGGCTGGGGGAGGCCAGAACTGCACCAGGCCATACAGCAGGAGGACGGCAGCCAGGATGAGATAGGCCGTGATCAAGACGATCCCAACCGGGCCTACGAGACTTGCTCCTACGCCGGTCCGCTTCGGCGCGGCGGGTTCTTTAAGTTCTTCATTTACTTCGGTTGTCGTGTTGAGTTCCTCAGTCATTTTTCTTTTCTCCTTTCGTTGTTGTTGGTGTGGGGATGTCATCCCACCACGAACGGCGGATCCAGAACGTCTAGCTCATATTCTACTCCTTCTTTGCCTCAAGGTTTATTCAGCGTGTTTCGATTGTTTACTGGCGAATCACCCTGTCGGCCCGCCCCACCCTGACTTTATCTCACATCTCGCTCTGCTTCTTCTGCAACGTCTCAACCTCCCTCTCCTACTATGCCTCTCTTCACCAGGGTCAGCTCGTTGCCTCCCTGGGGCGTGACGCGATGGGTCATTTCGTCCACGACCTGCCGGATCAGGTGAATCCCCAACCCGCCAGGAATCCGCTGTTCTAGTGGCAGGGTTACATCCGGCGGCGGGACGCTGGTGGGATCAAAGGGGTCGGCCTCATCGCGCAGACGAATCACCAGGGCATCCCTCTCTCGACCCACCTCGATCTCCACGGCTCCTCCCTGGCCCTGGTAGCCATGGGCGATGATGTTGCTGACCGCTTCGTCCACGGCCAGGAGCATGCCCGGAATCACGGCCGGGTCAACGCCCAGCGCTGACGCCGTTTCCTCGACAAAGCGGCGGATCTCGGCCAGGTTCTTCAATTCGGCTGCGATGCGGATGAAATATCTGGTGTTCATCGCTCCCCATAGTTCACGTTTCACGTTGTGGCAGGCAACGCATCACCAGGAGGGTGAGATCGTCGGACTGCGGCGCCTGGCCGGCGAAGGCAGTTACCCCTGCTTCGATGGCCTCCACGACTTCCTGGGCCGATGCCGTCGCGTGGGCGCGAACGACCTCGACGAGCCGCTCCGGTTTGAACATCTCGTGCTCAGGATTGAAGGCCTCGGTCACGCCGTCGGTGTACAACACCAGCACGTCGCCGGGGCTCAGTTGGCGCTCCTGTGCTTCGTAGGGGCGTCCGGGCATAACGCCTACGATCATGTCGGTAGGCTGCAGCCAATCCTGCTCGCCGGTGAGGGAGTTGCGCAACAGGGGCGGGTTGTGGCCGGCATTGACGTAAGTCAGCAGGTGGCTTTGCGGATCGTAGACGGCGTAGAAGAGGGTGACGAACATACACGATTCGGAGTGGTGTTCGGTCAGGTAGTCGTTGGTCTGGCGGACAGCGCCCAGGGCAGCCAGTGCGCCCAACGAGCCGCTGCGCATCAGCCGCCGCACCTGTGCGCTCTCCAGGGCATCGCTCAGGTATTGGGGTCGCGCGCTGAGGGAGTGAGCTCGCAGCAGGGTGCGGGCCAGGGCCATGTAGAGCGCGGCCGGCACCCCTTTGTCGGATACGTCGGCGACGAGCACTCCCACCCGCCCGCCGCTCAGGGGGATCACGTCGTAGAAGTCGCCACCCACCTCGCGGGCTGGATGCATCGTCGCTGCGATCTCGACGTCTGGTACCTCCGGGAGCGTCTGAGGCAGGAAGCTCTGCTGCATCTCGTAAGCGATCTCCAGCTCCCGCTCCATACGTTCCTTCCGGCGCATTTCCTCCTGCGACGCAGCCAGGTTCTCGGCCATGTTAACCCTCCGGACGTGAAGCGTGATGTGTGAGAGGCGTTTCACGTTTCACGTTTTACGTTTCACGTCAGGCAACTGCCTGCACTTATGGCACCAACTTGGCCACTGCCTGCTTGAGTGTGGCCGTTATCGG
>CAYNWI010000359.1:0-2898 GCA_964400825.1 uncultured Anaerolineae bacterium
TCCTCAGGGGCTTCGGCTAGATTTCTTATCGAGGAGGTTAGATGAGGTTCATCACCTTCATTGTTCGTCGTGTCGTCCATTCTATTTTTGTCTTACTCGGTCTCTCTATCGTGATCTTCATCATCTCTCGGATCATGCCGGGCAATCCGGCGCGGATGGCCGTGGGCCCCAGGGCACCCCAGTATGTGATTGACGAGCTGAGCCGACAGATGCACCTCGATGAACCGCTTCACGTCCAGTACTATTACTGGCTGCGCGATGCCCTACATGGCGACCTTGGCATGTCCCTGGTGACGCGGCGCCCGGTGGCCGACGACATGAAGGAATTTTTCCCGGCGACGCTGGAATTGACTCTCTTTGCCGGCTTCATCATGGCAGGAGGGGGCATCTTTATCGGGATACTCTCTGCCCGGCATAAGGACAAGTGGATTGATAACCTTCTTCGCATCATTTCCTACCTTGGAGTGGTGACCCCCTCTTTCATCTTTGCCATCTTCTTTCTTCTTCTGTTTGGCATGACCCTAAACTGGATGCCGACGATGGGCAGGCTCAGTCCTGGGGTCTCGCCCCCGCCAACCATCACCGGCCTCATCACCGTAGATTCCCTGCTGAGCGGCAATCTGACCGCTTTCTTCGACGCCCTGTGGCACCTTATCCTGCCTGGAATCGCCCTGGCCATGGGGGGGCTGGCTCAGGAGTCCCGCATCACCCGCTCGACCATGTCCGACAATCTGACCAAGGACTACATCGCGTCCGCACGCTCCCTCGGCATCCCGGAGGGGGTGATCATGAGAAAGTTCTTACTCAAACCTTCCCTGATCCCCACTATCTCAATCCTGGGTCTTGACTTTGCCGGTACGATGGCCAACGCCTTCCTGGTTGAGGTCATCTTTAACTGGCCTGGGAGTTCCCGCTATGGCATCAACACCATGTTGCGCAAGGACTTGAACGCCATCGCCGGGGTCGTCTTGACCATGGGTGTTGTCTTCATCGTCGTCAACATCGTGGTTGACATCGTCGTCGGTCTGCTCGACCCCAGAATCCGATTGGCTCCCCAAAGAGGTGAATAACATGACAGTGCAGGCAAAGAGTCTGGCTCTGCCAAAGAGCAAGATGGTAGAAAATCTTGGCCGTAATTGGTACAAGTTCTCACGCAATCCGATGTCCATCGTCGGGCTGTGCACCGTCCTCCTCGTCGTCTTTCTGGCTGTTTTCGCTCCGCTGGTCGCCCCGTACCCCAAGCACGCCGGTAAGTTCGTTGACTTTGCCAATGCCAGCCTCCCTCCCTGTCGGCGCTATCTGTTCGGCACTGATGTTATAGGCCGCGACATTTTGAGCCGGATTTTCTTCGGTTTTCGCTTCTCGCTAACGATGGGAGTGGTCGTTCTCAGCCTCGTCGTCCCCCCAGGAGTGACGTTGGGACTGATTGCCGGCTACAGTCAAGGAACCTGGATTGAGACTGTGATCATGCGCATTACCGACATTTTCCTGGCCGTGCCGCCTCTGGTCCTGGCCCTGGCCATCTGTTCTGTTCTCACCCCCAACCTGTTCAACGCCATGATAGCCGTCTCCTTGATGTGGTGGCCGTGGTATACCCGGCTGGTCTACGGACTCGCTTCCACTCTGCGGAACGAATTCTTCGTCAATTCCGCCGAGGCGCTCGGAGCCAGTAAGTTCCACATCATCTTCAAGGAGATTCTTCCCAACTGTATCTCACCCATCTTCACCAAGATGAGCCTCGATATGGCATGGGTCATTCTTCTGGGGGCCTCGCTCAGTTTCGTGGGCCTCGGCGTGCAACCACCGAAACCTGGCCTGGGGACGATGGTCTCCGGTGGACGGAACTACCTGCCAGAGCAGTGGTGGATTTCAGTCTTTCCCGCCCTGGCTATCGTGGTCGTCGTTCTGGGCTTCAACCTGCTGGGTGATGGCCTGCGTGATATGCTCGCCGCCGAGGAGGTCTGAGATGAGCACTCCCTCACTGTTAGATATCAAGGACTTGCACGTTTACTTCGACGTCTACGGAGGCACACTCAAAGTCCTGGACGGGGTGAACTTCACCGTGCACAGCGGGGAGAAGGTTGGCCTGGTTGGCGAGACGGGTTGTGGCAAGACGACGATGATGAAGTCCATTTTGCGCATCTTGCCCATGCCCCCGGCTCGGATCCCAGACGGCGAAATCTACTTCAAGGGGCAGGATGTCCTCAAGATGGGAGGGGACGAACTGCGGCAGGTGCGGAGCGAGGGCATCTCGATGATCTTTCAGGACCCGACGACTGCCCTCAATCCGGTCTTCACCGTCGGCCAACAACTGGAGGCCGTGGTCAAATATTCGATTGAAGGCAAGAAACTATCCAGAAAGGAAATTCGGGAGCAAGCCATCATCCCCTTGAAAGAGGTGTCCATGCCCGATCCGGAACGGATGATGGGTAGTTACCCCATCCAACTCAGCGGCGGGATGCGGCAGCGGGTTTGCATCGCCATGGCCCTGGTCGCCAGCCGGGAACTGCTCATCGCCGACGAGCCGGGCACCTCTCTGGATGTCACCATCCAGGATCAGATCCTGCGGCTGCTGCACCAGTTGGTGGAGGAAAAGAACGTCTCCGTCGTCCTCATCACCCATACCCTGGGAGTGGTGCGGGAGATGACCGACCGGGTCTACGTCATGTACGCCGGCAACATGGTAGAGGCAGCCGCCACCGAGGAGCTCTTTGCCAACCCGCTGCACCCCTACACCCACGGGCTGATGGCCGCTGTCCCCCGGCTGACCGGCGGCGGCGTCTCCGACGGCATCCCAGGGCGGATCCCCGATTACCTCAATCCGCCACCTGGCTGCCGCTTCCATCCACGCTGCGATCATGCGATGGATATCTGCCGGCAAGAGAAGCCTGCCTTCTA
>CAYNWI010000360.1:0-2898 GCA_964400825.1 uncultured Anaerolineae bacterium
GGGTGGGGAGCCCTGGCTACGTAGACTCATGCGCGAGTTGTACAAGACTGTTGAAAATCGAGTACGGCGTCGGCACGAGTTGCCCCTGCGCGGAGCTCGCTACCGCGAGACGTTCCTATATGAGACAGTGTGCAAGGTCTTGCCGGACCACAAAGTCGTGCGACAGTCCGAAGCGTGGGAATATCTGCCTTGGCTAGCCCCACAACACGTTGACATCTATGTTCCTACCCTGCGTCTGGGCATAGAGTACATGGGTGAGCAGCATTTTGAGCCAATTGCTTTGTTTGGTGGGGAGGAAGGGTTTAAGTACAGGCAAGAGTTGGATGAGCGTAAACGTCAGCTATTTGAGAACCACAACATCCCTCTTGTCTATGTCTTGCCAGAGGATGAAATCACGGAGGAAAGCATTCGGCAATTGTTAGCCCCTTACCTGAATCATTAGTTCAGCATTCCTCGCTAGATTCTGGGGGGGGAGGGAGCTTGGTAGCGCTCGATTTCTACTTTCAAGCTATCCAATAAGGAGGTTAGCTCCAGATGACAGAATACCAATCACCAGAAATGGCTAAAGCAGAAAACGCTATCGAGTGGGCCATTAACGACATCGAAAGGGCATCAATCAAGGGTAGTGCGAAGACAGCGGGTTTTATTCTCATCAGTTGCGCAATTGATTTCTTGACCTCACTCTATTATGGGGAGGATTCGACTAGGGAACACTATTCACAATTCATCGATGACTTCTTCGATGACAAGAACGTGTATGACGGCAATGACTTGTATACGAGTCTTAGATGTGGCCTAGCGTAACAATTGTGCAACCAGAGCCCAAACCATCGAAGACGGGGTAAAAACAGAACTTTTCCAACTGAACAGTTTTGAGGTAAGCTCATCGTGATCCTATAACCAGGAGGTTCACGATGAGTCAATTGCCAACTGGGAACCAAAATACTCCAACGGCTAAGCTCACCAGCCACGCCATGCTGGTGCCGTGGGGGTTCTTTGCCCAACGCATTGGCTTGGTGGCGACCTTGGAGGGCGTCCCCATCCCGCAACGGCGGCGCGAATACACCCCCCCGACGAAGTTGATCGAGTTCCTGGTCTCCATTCTCGCCGGCTGTGTCTACTTGCAGGACATCAGCCGGGCTCCCCATCCTCTGGATCAGGACTCAGCAGTCGCCCAAGCCTGGGGACAGGAGGGCTGGGCCGATTACAGCGGTGTCAGTCGCACCCTGAAGGCCTGCACTGAAGAGACTGTCGCCGCCGTGAAGGAGGCCCTGGAAATCGTCAGCCGTCCCTTCATCGAGCGAGAAGTGATGCTGGCCTTGCTGGACCGAGAAGTTCTGGTCTACGATGGTGACTTGACCGGCCGGCCTGTCTCCAGCACCAGCACCACCTATCCGGGAGCTGCTTTCGGCTGGATGAGCGATGCGGTGCAACTGGGGTACCAGGCCGCACTGGTCGGCTTGCACAGTCCGACCTACGGCCGGCTGTGGTTGTCGGTAGAGCAGCATCCTGGCGACACCGTATCCTCCTCCCAGGCTGAGGCCCTGGTCCGGTCGGCCGAGGCGCGCGCGGGGGCTCGCCCCTGGCGGAGGACGGACTTGCTGGCCGAGCGCATCTCTCAGCAAGGGGTTTTACTCCAGGAAGCAGAGGTGAGGCAAGCCCGTGCCCAAACCCGACTGGAGGACACCCAACAGCGTTTGGCCCAGGTGGAGCAGGAGTGTCGGAGATGGGCCCAGGAGGTGGCTGAATTGGAAGCCATGTACCGGGCACGGAACCGACCGGAGCGGCCCCACAGCCGTCTTGCTCAGGCCCGCCGCAAGCTGGCAGCATGGGAGCAACGACTGGGCCGTCGGCAGAAGGACCTGGAGCGAGCTCAGCGGGGGCTGGCACGTTGCCAACAGAAGGTGGCTGAGCTGCAGTCCGAACTGGAACGACTCCAGCAGCGCCTGGCCCAGTTCATCGAGGACAACCGCACCAACCCCTGGCCGATCCGCGCCATCTTTCGCCTGGACGGGGGGTTTGGCAGCGGCCCCACCGTGGCCTTGCTCATCGAGATGGGCTACGAGGTCTACAGCAAGGCAGCGAACGGTAAAGTCATCCAGGCATTGCGCCGACAGGTGCCCCCAGCGACTCCCTGGCTCCAAGTGGGGAAGAACGCTGAAATGATCGGCTGGGAGAATGAGACCATCACCAATTGCCCCTATCCCTTGGACCTTGCCCTGGAGCGGTTCCAAACTGGAGACAAGGAGCGATACGGCGTCCTGCTGCACTACGGGGAGGAGCGAGCGACCGCAGACCTGGCGGGCTGGTTCACCTTCTACAACGGACGCCAGACCATCGAGGCGGGAATCAAGGAGGGCAAGAACGTCTTCCAGATGCACCACCTGAAGGTGCGCTCCCCTGCCGGACTGGTGATTCAGGAAGAGTTCGCTGCCTTCGCCGCCAACTTCGTCCGTTGGGCAGCAGCGTGGCTCCACGAGACCTGTCCTGATGCTCCGGTGCCGTTTGACCGCCCGCAGGCCAGCGTCAAGCAGATGGTGCGCGTTGCAGCCAACACCTCGGCCTGGGTGGCCTGGCAGCCTCAAGGCTGTTTGTTAAGGTTCACGGAGCTGAGCGCGTTTGCAGGCGTGAAGTTACTGATCCAGGATTCCGCACCCTTCCAACTGGCCTTGCCGTTGTTCAAAAGTTGCGGTTTTTCGCCGATATGAACGATTCAGCTCCTGGTTGCACAACCGTTACGCTAGTGTACCGCGAACTGCCCCTTTCACTAAATATATCGACCTGTGCGGTTAAAACCTAGCATTTCTATGTTGTTAGCCAGTGTGGTATCATATTCGGCAAAACATGCCGGAGGTGGGGGATGGCTGACAACTACAAGGTCAAGGTTCATATTGAAAT
>CAYNWI010000361.1:0-2891 GCA_964400825.1 uncultured Anaerolineae bacterium
ATGATACCACAGTAGCCAACAAATTTGAAGCGTTGGGCTAATTGCACAGGTCGCAATTTTGCGCAAAAATTGGGTTTGACGTTTGACGTTTCACGCTCTCACTTTCTACGACGAATGACGAATATTGTAAAACGCCCCCATCCCCCCGTAGACGCCTATCTCCGCCAGCTCTTCCTCGATGCGCAGGAGTTGGTTGTACTTGGCCACGCGATCGCTGCGGCAGGGGGCGCCGGTCTTGATCTGGCCAGCGTTCAGGGCCACGACCAGATCGGCGATGGTGGTATCCTCAGTCTCACCGCTGCGGTGGGAGACGACGACGGTCCAACTGGCTCGCTGGGCCAGGTGCACGGCGGCAATGGCTTCGGTCAAAGTGCCGATCTGGTTGACCTTGCACAGCAGCGAGTTAGCCGCCTTCTCTTTGATGGCCCGCTCCACCCGCGCCACGTTGGTCACCAGCAGATCGTCGCCCACAATCTGCACTCGGTCGCCAATGCGCTCCACCAGCAATGTCCAATTCTCCCAGTCATCCTCGGCCAGGCCGTCCTCAATCGAGATGATGGGGTACTTCTCCACCCAATCCTCGTAAAAGGCCACCATTTCCTCCCCGCTAAGCTCGCGGCCCTCTTTTTTGAGGACGTATCGCCCGTCGTGGTAGATCTCGCTGGCGGCGGGGTCGAGGGCCAGGTAGATGTCCTCACCCGGCTGGTAGCCCGCCCGCTCAATGGCCTCCAGGATGACCTCCACCGCCTCCTCGTTGGAGCCCAGGCTGGGAGCAAAGCCGCCCTCGTCGCCCACGCTGGTGTTGTAGCCCTGGCCCTTCAGTACCTTCTTCAGGCTGTGGTAGACCTCAGCGCCCCAGCGCAGGGCCTCGGCGAAGCTGGGCGCACCCACGGGCGCGACCATGAACTCCTGCAAGTCGGTGGAGTCGGCGGCGTGCTTGCCCCCGTTGAGGATGTTCATCAGCGGCACGGGCAGGGTGCGGGCCGATACGCCGCCCACGTAGCGATAAAGGGGCAGCCCCAGCTCCGCCGCCGCCGCCTTGGCCACCGCCAGCGAGACGCCCAGGATGGCGTTGGCTCCCAGGTTCCCCTTGTTGGGTGTGCCGTCCAGAGCGATCAGAAGCTCGTCAATGCCCACCTGATCCAGCGCCTCCCAGCCGATGAGCTCGTCGGCGATGGTGGCGTTGACGTTGTCCACCGCCCGCAACACGCCCTTGCCGCCGTAGCGACCCGCGTCGCCGTCGCGCAACTCCACCGCCTCGTGGACGCCGGTGGACGCGCCCGACGGCACCGCCGCCCGCCCCACCGCTCCACTCAGCAAAAACACTTCCACTTCTACTGTGGGATTACCCCGCGAATCCAGTATCTCGCGGGCGCTTATTTGTTCGATTAAAGACATGGTTCAGCCTCCTGATGTGATTTGATGAGCCGGGCCGGGATCATTCCATCTCCCCCCTCCCAGCCTCTATTATACTAGCACTCAAGCAAAATTCCAAGCTACAAGATTGCCGGGGCGACAGAGAATAACACCGACAGAGCGAAAGGCCGCACTCCTACGTCCCCAAGACTCTAACCCTTGAGCCCGATCAGGTCGTACTCCATGGCCCCCGTGATGAGCACGGGGACTATCTCTCCCAAGGGCAGCTCCTCTTTGACGAGGACCAGGCCATCTATCTCAGGAGCGTCGCGGTAGGAGCGCCCCACGCTGAGGCCCTCGCCACTGCCCTCGACGAGGACGTCCAACGTCTGTCCCACCATCTGCTGGTTCCTGGCCAAAGAGATGCCTTGCTGTAGCTCCATGAGCTGCTGGTAGCGTTCCTCTTTGACTTGCTGGGGAATCTGACCAGGCAGTTCGGCCGCTGGGGTGCCTTCCTCCCGCGAATAGGTGAAGACGCCCACTCTATCAAAAGCTGTCTCCTCGGCGAAGTCGAGCAAGGCCTGAAACTCCTCCTCGGTTTCGCCAGGGTAGCCGACGATGAAGGAGGTGCGCAGGGCGATGTCGGGCATGGCCTGGCGGAGATGGGCGATCAATCGCCGCACCTTGTCCACGTCGTGGGGACGGTTCATGCGGCGCAGGGTGTCGGGGTGGGCGTGTTGCAGGGGTATGTCCAGGTAGTGACAGACCTGGGGGTGCTGAGCTATCGTCTCGATGAGCCGGGGGGTGATGTGCTGGGGATAGGCGTACATCAGGCGCAGCCAGGGAAGCTCCGGCGTGGCTTTCAGAGTAGCTTCGATCAACGTTGGCAAAGCGTCGCGCTGGCCTCGATCGCGTCCGTAGGCGGTTGTGTCCTGGGCGATGAGGACGATCTCTTTGACCCCCTGGGCCACCAACTGGCGGGCGTCGTCCACGATGGCTGCCAGCGGGCGACTGTGGGCCGGCCCCTTGATCAGGGGGATGGCGCAGAAGGAGCAAGCCGCGCTGCAGCCATCGGCGATCTTGAGGTAGGCGCTGGCACCCTGGACGACGGACCTGGGCGCCCCCCCTCTTTCCCCCCCAAATTGGGGGGGAGGAAGGGGGGGTGCGGGCGGGTCGCCGATCATCACCAGTGGTTTGTCGCCGTCCGATGACAATCTCTCCACCAGGGCCGCGATCTCCATCCAGCGCCTGGTGCCGAGGACGCCGTCCAGGCCGGGCACCTCTTCGACCAACTCGCGGCCATAGCGCTGGGAGAGACAGCCCGCGGCGATGAGCAACTGGTCTGGGCGCTTGGCCTCGGCCAGCTCTCGCAAAGCGCCGAAGGACTCATCTTTGGCGATGTCAATGAATCCACAGGTGTTGACGATGAGAACCTCGGCTGCCGCCGGATGTTCGATGGGAGCATAGCCGGCTCGTTGAAGCAGTCGGCTCATCCCTTCGGAGTCTACGGTATTCTTGCAGCATCCCAGGGAGAG
>CAYNWI010000362.1:0-2887 GCA_964400825.1 uncultured Anaerolineae bacterium
ACCAGGTGTTCCAGGAGATGTACGGCCAGCCGCTGGCGGAGCGGTTCACCCCCGACAAGTACCAGTTGATGCACATCGAGCTGTTCCCCCACGGCATCATCCACGCCGAGTGCATCGGCGGCGACATTGACCTGCTGGCCAATCGGCGGGCGACCATCGGCTTCTTCCCCTGGCGGTTCGTGGACGGTGAGTCCAGCATCGGCCGCTGCGTGGCCTTCGTGGACGACGACGAGTACGAGGAACTGATGGCCCGCAAGGCGCAACTCCCCCAGACCCGCTTCGGCGACTGCTACGACCCGGCGCACGTGGAGAGTATCAACCGCCTGACCAAGCGCTTCTAGGGAAACAGCGGTACCCGAATGAATACGAGCATTTGACACCCCCCTCCATCTACAGTATACTTGTAGACGTTCCCAGTCAGGATCGAAGGTGAGAGTGCGCATCCGCGACCTCCCGGCGACGAAAGAAAAGATCGCAGCGGCGCTGGAAAGAATGGAAAGTGATCAAGAAGTGAGAAAGGAGGTGCCACGGGACAGAAACACGTGTGAACTGGGTACGTGAAACTCTTACACTAGAAACCAAAAATTAAGGAGGAAAGAGCCATGTCCCTGAAACGTTTGAGCCTGATTGCGATAGTCGCTGCTATAGCCCTGCTGGCCACACAATGCGCTCCTGCCACACCCGCACCCGTGGAAGAGGCCGGGCCGCCCCTGTTCTACGCCGCCTTCGCCACCCCCATCGAGGAGCCGTGGGACGGGGTCATTCACAGTGCGCTGCAGGAAGCGGCCGAGGCCAAGCAGATCGTGTACGAGTGGACCGACGACATCGGCTACGCCGGCGACATGGAGCGCGTGCTGCGCGAGGTGGCCGATCAGCGGAAGCCGGCCGCCATCTTCGGCGACGCCTTCGGCAACGAGGAAGCCGTACGCCGCGCGGCCGCCGACTACCCCAACATCGCCTTCGTCTTCGGCTCTGGCCTGGGGCCGAGCGAGCCCAACGTGTCGGTCTTCGACAACTGGATTCACGAGCCGGCCTACCTGTGCGGGCTCATCGCCGGCGGCGTGACCGAGTCGGGAGTGATCGGCGTAGTGGGCGGTCACCCCGTCCCAGAGGTCAACCGTATCATCAACGGCTTCATTGACGGCGTGCACGAGACCAACCCCGATGCCCAGGTACTGGTGTCCTTCATCAACAGTTGGTTCGACCCGCCGGCGGCCAAGGAAGCAGCACTGGCCCAGATAGATGCGGGAGCCGACGTCCTGTTCGCCGAGCGGTTCGGCGTGATCGAGGCAGCGGTCGAGCACGGGCTGTGGGCTTTCGGCAACATGAGCGACCAGAACGAACTGGGGCCGGAGAACGTCCTCAGCAGCCCGGCGTGGAACATGAAGCCGACCATCCAGTACATCATCCAGCAGGTCAACGCCGGCTCCTACACCGCCCAGGACCTGAAGGACTTCAACATGATGGGCAAGGGCGGCGCCAGTCTGGCCCCCTTCCACGGGCTGGAGAGCCAGATCCCGGCCGAGACCCTCAGCCTGGTCAAGCAGCGGGAGGAGGAGATCAAGACCGGCTTGTTCCGCGTCAACATTGACGAGGCGCAGCCAGCCGGCTCGCAGTAAGCGCCCGATCCTGCACAAAAAGCCAACCCCTCTCCCCTCATCCCGGGGGGAGAGGGGCTTATGCGTCAACTTAACGATGTCATATCGGAGAAAGCGCCGGTCGAGTAGCGCCCAAAGGGCGTGTATCGAGACCAAGCGGCTTGGCAAGACCCGCTCCCTTGGTCTCGATACGCCCTACGCTCCGCTACGGCCTACTCGACCGGCGGTCGCTGGCCTTAAGTTGACGCACATGAGGGAGAGGGGTTGAGCTGTGGGAGAGATATGCACATCGTCGAGATGCGAGACATCACCAAGCGCTTCGGCCCGGTGATCGCCAACGATGGCATCGTTTTCGGCCTGCACCAGGGAGAGATCCATGCCCTGTTGGGTGAGAACGGGGCCGGCAAGACGACGCTGATGCGCATCCTCTACGGCCTCTATCGGGCCGACGCCGGGGAGATATGGGTCGAGGGACAACTGGCACGCATCGCGTCGCCCAAAGACGCCATCGAGTTGGGCATTGGGATGGTCACCCAGCACTTCGCCCTGGTGCCGCCGTTGAGCGTGGCCGAGAACGTGGTGCTGGGGTTCACCGATAGCTTCCGCCTGGACATGGCCTCCATTGAACAGCGGGTGGCCGAGTCAGCGGCCCGCTTCGGCCTGGAGATTGACCCCGCCGTCCGGGTGCGCCACCTCTCCGTCGGCCAGAAGCAGCGGGTGGAGATCCTGAAAGCACTCTACCGGCAAGCGCGCGTGCTGATCCTGGACGAACCGACGGCAGTGCTCATCCCCCAGGAGATAGAAGCTCTCTTCCACACGCTGGAGCGACTGCGGGAAAGCGGGCTATCGGTCATCTTCATCACCCATAAACTGGACGAGGTGATGGCCATCAGCGACCGGATCACTGTCCTGCGCGACGGCAGGGTCATTGGCACAGTGAACACCTCGGAGACGACGAAGAGGGAACTGGCCCGCATGATGGTCGGCCGCGAGACCTTTGGCGTCTGCCGCGAGGAGGAGCGAACGGGGATCGAGCCTGTCCTGCAGATCGAGGAGCTGTGCGCGGCCGACGACCAGGGGCTGTCCGCGCTCAAGGAGGTCACTCTGACAGTGCACGCCGGAGAGATCCTGGGCATCGCGGGGGTGGGCGGCAACGGGCAGAAGGAACTGGCCGAGACCCTTTGCGGGGTGCGCCAGCCCACTGCTGGCCGCGTCCTCGTCGGCGGGCAGGAACTGACCGGCGCGACACCAGCCAGGTTCACCGCCGCCGGGGTGGGCCGCATCCCCGA
>CAYNWI010000363.1:0-2865 GCA_964400825.1 uncultured Anaerolineae bacterium
CCCCTCTTTGATGAATTTGGAAGTCGTCGCTACGTATGAAGCTGGCGCAGGTAGGCAAGGCCACGCTCGGCCGATGTGTCGGCATCGGGCAGGGGCATGAACTCGCCGGAGACGTAGCCCTGGTAGCCGGTGGCAACGAGGGTTTCCAGGATGGACCTGAAGTCCAGGTGCCCGGCGCCGGGGTACCAGCGGTTGGAGTCGGCCACGTGAAAGTGAAAGATGCGGTCGCCACAGGCGCGGATGCTGTCCTCGATCACCGGCTCCTCGATGTTCATGTGGAAGGTGTCGAGCAGCAGGCCGAAGTTGCCGGCGCCGACGCGCTCAATGAGTTCCAGTCCCTGCTCGACGTTGTTGATGAGCGTGGTCTCGTAGCGATTGATGGGCTCCAGCACCAGCCGCACGCCGTGGGGCGCTGCGGCTGCCGAACAGCGCTGCAGCGCGTCAACGAGCCAGGCATACGCCTGGTCGTGGCCGACGCCGGGCTTCACGATGCCGCGCAGCAGGCCGATGATAATAACCGCGCCGGTGCGGGCGGCGAAGGGCACGTGGTCGCGCACCCGCTGGATGGCCGCTGCCCGCACCTCCGGATCGGGATCGGTGAACGACAGCCCCTCTTCGCCCCACGCCTGGCCGGTGCCGATGGCCGGCACCTTCAGGCCGTGCGCCGACACCACGCGCAGTAGCTCGTCGGCGTCCACCAATTTGGGATCGCGGATAGCAAGCTCGACGCCGTCGTAGCCCCAGCCCGCGATCTTGGCGACGTTGGCTTCGAAGTCGCCCTTGAAAGCTACTGCCTGGAACTGAGCGACGTGGGTAGAAAGGACGATGCTGAGTTTCATGGTCTTTTTGAAGTAACGAGTAACGAGGATCGCCCCGTTACTCGTTCCTCATTGTTCCTCACTCCTCGTCGCTCGTTACTCATTCCCCCTAGCTCTGCCCAATGGCCGGCAGCCCGTAGACCGTTTTCCAGCCAGGACTCATCGGTTCCTTCAGGTAAGGCTCCAACTCCTCGGCGGTGCGCAGGGTCACCATCTCGGTGGGCGGCACGGTGCCGGGCGGGAACGCCTCCAGAATCTCGTCCACGAGCAGGGTCAGGTAGCGCAGGATGGCCGCCAGCGGCCGCTTGGCCTTGTAGGGATCGCTGAGAGTGGGCTTGCCCACCACGCCCTCCGGCGTGCCGGCAATCTCAATGGCGCTGTGACCCTCCCCCTCCGACCACCGACACGGCCGGCGGAACGGGTCCACCGACTTGTCCAGGTGACCATTGGGCAGGAAGGAGACGCCCTCGGTGTCCACGGCGTATTCCATGTTGACCATCTTGGGGAACAGGTACAGCCCCAGCGAGGTCTCCGACTCGTCGGCGTGGACGAAGTTGGTGTCCCATTTGCCGCCCTCGTCTTTGGTATTGAAGAACTCGCGCACGGCGCGGTGCCAGTCAATGACGCGGTAGATGCCCGGCAACTGGTAGCGCTTGCAGAACTCGTGCAGCGCCTCCTCCAGCACCCAGAGCTGGCCGTGGTTATTGAGGATGATCTGCTTGCGCCAGCCGTCGTTCCACAGGCCCAGCATCACGTCCACCAAAAACTCCACGGTCACGTGGTCGCGGATGATGACCGTGCCCGCCATGCCGAGGTGGTGATAGGGGTGGCTGCCGTACATCAACGGGGGGATGGCTAGCGCGGGCGGGCGGCCCTGCTTGGCGAAATAGCGGCGCACCCCCTCGGCGATCTGGCTGACGAACAGGGTGTCCGTGGCGCTCACGGTGTGGTCGCCGTGCAACTCGGTGCTGCCCACCGGGATGAGCACGACGTCGTTCTGGCGGCGCTGCTCGACCACTTCGTGGCGCACCGTCGTTTGGATGTACGACCCCGGCTTGGCCCACTCGCAGGGCGAGGGCACGCCGTACTCGGCCAGGATGGCGTCAATCTGCTCGTCATCGGCCTCCCACAACTGCTTCTTCAGGCGGCCTACGGCCGTATTCTCGAAGAAGACAGTTGGATGCTCTGTTGTGAAGAACTTAGGTTCATTTGACATTGTTATCCTCCTTGATATTTAGTATCTTTCCTTGATGGACTCTTCCACCTCGTCTATCTCTCCGTTAAAGGGGCCTTCTGCTTCCATTTTCAAACTGGTGAGCGCCGCCGCCCAGGTGGTAGCCTCGGCTGGAGAGGCGGTGAGCCTCTTGCCCAGATAGGCAGCGATGCAGGTATCCCCCCGGCCGGTGCGGCCCCTCATCTCCCTGGCGCGGAAGGGCGCGGCGTAAAAGCAACCATCGGCGTAAACCAGCACCCCCTCACCATGGGTCAGAACGACCTCGCGGGGACCGAACTCGGCGAGAGCTTGGGCCGCCTCCCGCAGGTCACTCCTGCCAGTCAGGGACTCCGCCTCCACGGCATCGGCCTTCAGCACATCCACCAGTTCCAGAACCTGGGCTGCCTCAGGCCAATCCTCATGCACCAGCTTTCCCCCTCGATTGACCCTGAGAAAACCCTGCACATCCAGGGAGATCCTGGTTTTCTTTTGGGCCAGCACCTCGATGACCTCAAGCGGCACCTCGCCCCGAACGGACGCTCCGATGTGGAAAGTGCGTGCCTGGACGGGGGCGACCTCGGCCGGAGTGAAGGGCCCAGCGGAACCGGCGTTGTAGACCGTGCGGTGATCGAGGTTTTGGGTGGGGTAGACCAGTCTCAGGTTGGTAGACTGCGCGGTCGGTGTGGCAAACACCTCCACACCCAGCCGCGTGAGGTCATCCACCACATCCAAGTCCTCCTGGGCCAGCCTGGTGATGACCGCTGCCCGCAGCCCCATTTTGACCGCAACGCGAGCGCCGTAGTTGAAGGCTCCTCCGTTGACGGTCTTCGTTTC
>CAYNWI010000364.1:0-2865 GCA_964400825.1 uncultured Anaerolineae bacterium
AAGATGGCATGAGACAAGAGCCTTGTGATTTGACGGGGCAACTGACCTTTGGGCAGTTGGGCGCTCTCCTGGAGCGGTGCGACCTGTTCATCGGCCATGACACGGGAGCCATGCACCTAGCGGTAGCTGTGGGCGCTCCAGTGGTAGCCATCTTCGGCCCCTCCGACCCGCGGATGTACGGCCCTTACGGTGGGAAGAGCGTGCCCCTCTGGCACGACGTAGGCTGCAATCCCTGCCTGTTGCGTGGCCGCTGGGACTCCGCCTGTCGCCAGTTCAGGTGCATTGAGGCGGTCACGGTGGAGGAGGTGTGGCAGGCAGCAACCGCTTTTCTATAGATGGTTCGGCAAATCCCACCAGGCACGCTCCAGAGAGTCGGCTGAAAGGCCGACTTTTGTTTTTGTCTGCGCATTTGCGTTCGTGGGTCGATAAACGTAAGTCATTTTTCACCGATCAAATCCAACAAATGAGAAGCCCCGGTCAGGCCTTAATCGTCTGGCCGGGGCTCTTTTCATAATGATACAACAAACTACTACATATAGTTATTCATTTACTCATAGCCACTAAATGTTGGATTTGGCTTATTGTTCAATTCACAGATAATTCATATCTTATTCACGTTATTTTTACCTGTTATTCACGCCATTTTTACCCACAAACTTATGATAATTTGTTATAATGCGAATAGTTCATCTAATTTACAATAGTTTCGCCCGCTTTAGGGAGAGGTTCTTGGGTAATCAGGGCTTTGGGAAAGGAGGTGCAAAAAATGGCAGAGGAGAGGATGAATCTCATGACCGCTAAGGAGGCTGCTAGATACCTGCGGGTTAGCATGTTCACCCTCAGCAAGATAGAGAGAGTGGGGGGGCTGATACCTTACCGCACCCCAGGGGGGCACCGCAGGTACAGCGTCAGGATGTTGAACAGATACCTCAACAGTAGCCGACGTCAAGGAAAGGAGGTGTAAAAATGGCTGAGAAGAGAGCAAGCCTCATGACTGCCAGGGAGGCTGCGAGGTACCTGCGGGTAAGCCAGTTCACTCTGGACAAAATAGAGAGAGCGGGTGGATTGGTGCCCTATCGCACTCCAGGGGGGCACCGCAGGTACAGCGTCAGGATGTTGAACAGATACCTCAATAACAGCCGCCGTTGATTCTCAAAAGAAGCATGAGTTAGAGCCGCGTAACTTCTTACTCACTGAGCTGGCTGCATCGCCGACTTTGACTTGCCGAGCCAACATAGGGTATCGGGGAGCGTCGGGGGCTTTGCAGCCAGCTCACCCATTGGGGGGATCGCCCAGCCCTGTTCTGGCGAGTAGCCAGAACAGGGCTTTTCATGTATAATAGAGGGCAGAGTAATGTCCCTCCTTCATCCCCCCCAACTTTGGGGGGGAAAGAGGGGGGCGTGGGAGGGAGAAATTGCGTCTTGGCAATGCAGACTTGCACATCGTCAGCGATGGCCTGGCCTGGATGGATGGCGGGGGACACTTCGGGCTGGTGCCCAAGGTGCTGTGGGAGAAAGTGGTTCAGGCCGACGAGTTGAATCGAATACCCATGGCTCTGAACTGCCTGCTGGTCGTCTCCGAGGGCCAGAGGATACTGGTGGACACAGGCTTCGGCGACAAGCTCTCGTCCAAAGAGCGACAGATTTGGAGCATCGCTGGCGAAAGCCGCCTGGTGGGGGACTTGCGCCGCCTGGGCTTCGCTCCTGAGGACATCGAGATAGTAATCAACACCCACTTGCACTCCGACCACTGCGGCGGTAATACCGTCTTGAGCGACGGCCAGGTCGTGCCCACTTTCCCCCGCGCCGAGTACTGGATCCAACGCCTGGAGTGGGCCGACGCTCGCTACCCCAACGAGCGCACCAGAGGCACCTACCTGGCCGAGAACTTCGTCCCCCTGGAAGAGCGGGGACAGTTGCGCCTCCTCTACGGCGACACCCGCGTCACCTCCGAAGTGCGCTGCATCGTCACCAGAGGCCACACCCGAGCTCACCAAAGCGTCGTCATCGAATCAGGTGGGGAAACAGCCATCTACCTGGGCGACCTGGCCTCTTGGACAATACTAATGGAGCGGCTGGCCTGGATCTCCGCCTTCGACGTGGAGCCGCTGGAGACTATTGAGACCAAGCGCCGCATTCGAGATTGGGCTCTGGAGAAAAACGCCCTCCTCATCTTCGAGCACGACTCGCGGGTGCGGATGGGGTATCTGCGGGAGGACGAGGGGAAATACAAAGTGGAGGCTGTTTGAGGGTCCGCCAGGGGCTCCGCTCCGCTCAAGCCCCTGGCTCAGTCTACCAAGCCCCGCTGGGGCTAGCTTGGTTCACTCACCTATCACTTGCACGCAATAGGTGCGGCACAACGGGCCGTCGTACTCGGCGAAATAGATCCGCTGACGCCCCCCCTTCACTATCTGGCCGTCCTCAATGGGGAAGAAGGCATTTATCCCACCCAAAATGCTCTTCAGGTGAGAGCCAGCGTTGAAACCCAGCCGCCCGTCAATATCCAGGTAGCGATTGTGGTAGTAGTCCCCGTCGTCGGGCGCCAGGGTCTCCAGGTGATTCAGCACGTCCATCTCCAGGCAGGGCAGGCCCTCGGTGACGACGATGCCAGAGGACGTGTGCATGGTCAGGACGTTGACCACGCCGTTTTGCACCCCGCTCTCCCGCACCACCCGCTCAACTTCAGGAGTGACGTCAACCAGTTCCTTGTCCCCCCTGGTCTGCACCTCTAGCTTCTCCAGCTTGATTCTCACCTCGCCACCTCCCCCAGCAGTGTCCTGGCGTTCCCCTCGAAAATGAGCTTAAGGCAGCCGTCGCTCAGCCCCAGGCTCTTCACCGCCTTGACCATGTTCTTGATCTCGACTCG
>CAYNWI010000365.1:0-2862 GCA_964400825.1 uncultured Anaerolineae bacterium
ACTTGCGGCCGCGCCAGGTTCAGACCGTGCTTTTTGAGTAGTGACGGCTTTAGCCATTCCTGGCGACTAAAGTCACGACTGTGTCATTGCGAGGCGGTTTTTGCCGAAGCAATCTCCACCTCGCGAATTGGGGATCGCTTCGGCGGAAAAGCACCGCCTCGCGATGACAGTTGGAGTTTCTGCCCCTATGAGTGGCGCGAACGCGCTATGGAGCAGCCCGTAAGGAGTCTTCCATGTTGGAACTATCCCATACGTTGACGGGTACCGTCACCCCAGCAGACAAAGAAACTGATGACTACCTTCTTCTCCCCTTTGAGGTGCCGCCCGGCATCGGCCGGCTGACCGTTCGCTACACCTACACCCACCGAGTCAGTGCCGCGCTGCCGGGAGGTAGCGGCAACGTCGTGGACATCGGGGTGTTCGATCCGCGCGGCGCCGCGGTGTTCCAGGGCTATGGCTTCCGTGGCTGGAGCGGGAGCGACCGCTCCGAATTCACCATCGGGCTGGCGGACGCCACCCCAGGCTACCTGCCCGGGCCGATCTACGCCGGCACCTGGCACATCCTCCTCGGCCTGTACCACATCCTGCCCGAAGGATGCGATTATCGCTTGACCATCGTCGGCCAGTCGGGGGAAGTGGCCTCGCCTGCGCAGAGAGACTTGAAGGCCCCGGTGTTGAGCCGAAAGGCTCGTTGGTACCGGGGCGATTTGCATAGCCACACCCACCACTCCGACGCCGTTGGCAGCCTGAGCGATCTGGTCGCCGCAGCGCGGGCGCGAGGCCTCGACTTCGTGGCAGTCACGGATCACAATACCGTCAGCCACCTCCCCCACCTGGCCGCGGCCGGCGGTGATGCGCTGCTCCTCATCCCCGGCGAGGAGATCACTACTGACTACGGACACGCCAACGCCTGGGGCATCCACAGTTGGCAGGAGTTCCGCTGTCGCGACGACGCCACCATGGCTCGGATTATTGACGCCGTGCACGCCACTGGCGGGCTTTTCTCGGCCAACCATCCCAAGGATGTGGGGCCACCCTGGGAGTATAGTCCTGATCTCCCCTTCGATTGTGTGGAGGTATGGCAGGCAGTCTGGGCAGCGAACAACTATCAATCGCTGGCCTTCTGGGACAGCTTGCTTCAGCAGGGACGGCGAGTGGTAGCTGTGGGGGGAAGTGACAAACACGTGGCACCCTTCACCGGACAGCTAAGCTTCTATGACATCGGCACGCCGACAACCTGGGTCTACGCCGAGGAGCTTTCGGCGGCAGGCATCTTGGATGGCATCCGGGCGGGGCACGTCTTCATCTCGGCCGATCCGCAAGGGCCAGAGCTATATCTGACGGCCGACGCTGATGGGGATGGATTGTACGAGGGCATGATGGGGGATGAGGCCACGTACGTGGCGTCATTGCTGCCCGGGCGTCCCGTGATGCTGCGTGCTCAGGTGGTCGGTGGCAGGGGGCTGGTGCTGAGGATCGTATCCAGCCGGGGGGTGGAGAGCGTGCCTGTCGGGAGTGACGATTTCGCCCACTGCTGGCAGGCCAGGCCAAAGGACGACACCTTCTACCGGCTGGAGTTGGTCGAGCCGTGCGATGGGGAGGTGGGCCACGATCTGGCAGCGCTGGTGAGACGGGCCCTGTCGAATCCCATTTACGTGACCATGGCCAAATCAGGGGGGAATGGGTGAACTCACGTGAATGGGTTCTGGCGGCGCTTCGACATGAAGTGCCCGACCGGCTCCCCGTTGACCTGGGCGCCATGCGCTCTACCGGCATCACCGCTCTGGCCTACCGGCGGCTCAAGGAGCACCTGGGAATCGCTGATGGCGACATCTACGTCTACGATACCGGCCAGCAACTGGCTGTAGTGGAGTCCCCTATCATGGACCTCTTTGGCCTGGATGTAGTGCCGCTGGACCTGGATCAACTCCTGGGCTGGCAACCCTACACTCTCCCCGACGGCCACCCGGCTCGCATCGTGGCCGGTTTCACCACCGAAACAGCGCCCGATGGCTCGCTTTATCAGCTTGAAGACGGCCGCCGGGTGCGCTACCGTCCCCCTACCGGCCTGTACTTCGACCGCATCTACTATCCCCTGGCCGAGGCCACGGCTCCGGCAGATTTGGATCCCTTCCCCTTGCAGAGCTATAGCGACGGTGAGCTGATCCTCCTCCGTGACCGGGCTCGTTATCTCTACCAGAACACCGATCACGCCATCATGGGTAACTTCGGGGGGAGCATCCTGGAGGCAGGGCAGGGCTTGCGCGGCTGGGAGCAGTTCATGATTGACCTGGCCCGAGGAGGCCCCTTCCTGGAGGCTCTCCTGGAAAAGCTGACCGAGGTTCACCTGGCCGACCTGGCCCGCTACCTGGACGCTGTTGGTCCCTACGTCCAGATCATCGTTATGGTAGATGACCTGGGCACTCAGCAAGGGCTTCAGATCTCCCCTCAAATGTACCGTCGCCGGATCAAACCCTGTCATACCCGCATCTACGGCTACGTCCGCCAGCACTACCCGGAGATCTACGTCTTTCTCCATTCCTGCGGCAGCATCTATCCCCTGATCCCCGACCTCATCGAGGCCGGCGTTCAGATCCTCAACCCGGTGCAGATCTCGGCCGCGGGGATGGATCCCGTGCGGTTGAAGCGGGAGTTCGGTGCGGACCTCACCTTCTGGGGCGGGGGATGCGACACTCAACACACCCTTCCCCGTGGCACCCCGGAGGAGGTAGCAGCCGAGGTGAAGAGGCTGCTCGATATTGTCGCCCCTGGGGGCGGCTACGTCTTCAACCAGGTGCATAACATCCAGGCTGATGTTCCGCCAGAGAATGTCGTGGCCATGCTGGAGACAGCCCGCAGCTA
>CAYNWI010000366.1:0-1102 GCA_964400825.1 uncultured Anaerolineae bacterium
ACGTTTCACGGTTATGGTGAGAGGTAGCAGGATCCGATTATCCCTGACCTCTCCATCGTCGCCCAAGATGGGCAATCGCTGCTCTGTTGCCAGTTCGTACATTCCCACCTCCAGCCGGTATTGACCCGCTGGAGCGTCCTCGTTGATAGCCAGGATGTACTCATCTTCGATTACCTCGCCGATGTCCCAGAATGAGGTCGGGTAATCGCCCTCCAAAGGCTGGCTATCCATCTGCCCCCAGATGTTGCCCTCATCGTCAATCAGATGGGTGAAGACGGTGTAGTCCGTGCCCATCTCCCCCTCGGCCTGCCAGTAGAGAGTGAGACGTATCTCCTCGCCTGGCCGAAGCTCGGCTTTGTCCACCTTGTATCCGAGCAGGGCGATCTTGTTGCCCAGGTTGAAATCTTGACGTTTGACCCCTTCGACTTTGCTCAGGGCAAGGTTTGACGTTTGACGTTTTTGAGGGGCCATTTTCAACTGGCCAATGACGACGCTTTGAGGTTGAAGTTGTGAACCGGTGGCGGGGTCGTAGAGGCCCACGTCAACTCGAATCAGGCTGGGCGCCAGAGCGTCCTCGCTGATGGGCAGCCGATAGGCGTCGGCGATGATCTCCCCCGGCGTCCACAGGCTGGTGGGATATGATCCCCAGCCGTGGTAACTATCCTCGTGGCCCACCAACTGGCCTCTCCGTCCCAGCAGGTGGATGAAAAGATAGTAGTCATCTTTCATCTCGACCAGCCCTTGCCAATAGAGGGTGATGCCCAGGGTTTCACCAGGCCTGACCTCTTCTCTGTCCAGTTGGCAACCCAGGAGCCGGATCTTCCCTCCGAAATCGTGGACGACACCCGGCGGGGTCTCATCGGGCGAGATGACGGGCGGCCTGGCATACGCTGGGGCGATGTAGAGAAAGGGACAGAGAGCAGCGAAGACGAACATCGCCAGACTAATCACACTGACCAGGATTTTGACGTATCTTCCCGGCACAAGTTGGCTCAGGCCCAGCATCAGCAGGATGGAGATGGCTGAGATGGCCGGAAAGAGCAGCCGCCCTTGACTGGCGGGCGTTGTCCATGTCCAGCGAACCAGGCCCAGGAAGACGATG
>CAYNWI010000366.1:1202-2857 GCA_964400825.1 uncultured Anaerolineae bacterium
TGTTCAAACCGGTTGGATCCCCGTACAGAGTCCAGTTCCTGACATACCACCAGCCAGCCACCGCCAGGGCCACGGCGAGGGCGATCATGCCCCCGACCAACGGTCTCGCTGATCGGCGGCGGCAGGCTTCCGCGATCAGGATGATGGCGGTCAAGATCAAGAGACCCAGGCCGGCCAGCTTGGACAGGCAGGCCAGTCCTAAAACGAAGCCTAACAATACCCAATACCTAATACCTAATATCCGATGAGTATTAGATATTGGATATTGGATATTGCGTATCAGAAGAAGCAGAGCCAGTGAGGCGAGAAAGGCTACCAGGTTGTCGTTGTTGACGGCTCCACTGATGAACAGGAATTGGGGGATGAAGGCGTTGATGGCCGCCGCGCCAACGGCCAGGTGTTCACGGTCAGGAAAGATCGCCAGAGCGAGTTTGTACGTTAAGAACACCGTTCCCGCGCCCAAAAGCACCGACAGCAGGCGGACGAGGTGTACTGCTAAGACCGTGCCTCGAAAGGGGAAGCTTTCTTTCTGGGTATGCACGATCACGTTTTTGTTTCCTGGATCCAGGGGTCTGCCAACGTTGCGCTGGGGGTTGTACCAGAGTAAATCCTCCGCGTCGCTGGTATCACTCCAGAAGGTGGCCAGTGCTCCGATCAGGTAATACAGCGGTGGCTGGCTGCCCTCCTGTTTCCATAAACCGGGGTGTTCAGGATTCTGCACCGGCAAACCTTGGCCATCGGCGAGGTGCTTGATGACAAAGTAGTGATAGATTTCATCAGGCGACTCAAAGATGGGCGTGACCAGGCTGTAGACCAGGCCCAGGGCGATGAACGCGGCCAGGATCAGGGCGATGGCTGGAAGTTCGAGATTTGAGATTTGAGATTTGAGATTCGTGTTCATTCAACTCGTACCTTGCTCAATAGGATACGGTTGCCCATCAGCCGGCCGTCCTGGTCGAGGAGGTCTAAGCGGTCCCCGGTCTCGGCCAGGTAGAGTCCCACCTCGACCTCGTAGACGTCGGGAGGGGCGTCGGGGGCGACGACTAGCTCGTATTCGTCCACGACGGTTTGCCCCTTGCCCCAACCGGATGTAGGTTCAGCGCCACCCTGTGGCTGGCGATCCACTCCCGCCCAGATCTGATCTACCTCTCTCAAAAGATGGACGAAGACGGTGTAATCATCCTGCGTCTCGGCCAGACCCTGCCAGTACAGGGTGAGGTGGATCGTTTCCCCCGGCTCGGCCTTTCTGCGGTTCATCTCATAACCTGTCAGAGCGATCTTGTTCCCAAAGTTGAAGTGCACTGGATTGGGCGGGCCGGTTTGAGACCTGGGCGCGATCTCGATCTCTGCGAAGCGCACGTTGTCGCCCGCTGGTTCGCCCTCTGGCCCGTACACCGCTAACCGTTCACCTGTCGCAAAATCGAAGAGCCCCACCTCCAGTTGGGCCGAGCTGGGGGCGTAGGTCGTCTCTGGCAGCGTCAGGGTATAAGTGTCAGCGATGGCATCGCCGACCTGCCACAGAGTGGTGGGAAAGCTGCCCAGTCCTGGGAAGGTGTTCCTCTGGGCCAGGATGAGATCGTTCTCGTCCAGCAGGTGAACGAAGACGGCGTAGTCCTGGTTCATCTTGGCCAGGGATTGCCAGTAGAGGGTGACGG
>CAYNWI010000367.1:0-2849 GCA_964400825.1 uncultured Anaerolineae bacterium
CCCTGGCGCGGATGGCTCGCAGGAACGCTCTCACCAGGGGATTGTTCTTGCCTGCCTTGTAGGGCACGTCCTCGCCGCTGAAGCCCACGGCGGCTCCGTTGGCCCACTGTCGCATGTGCTCCTTCAGCGAGGACACGTCCAGGCCGAAGGGGATGCGCAGGGTCATGTCCATGGTGACTTCTTCCTCGAAACCGCCGTTGTGCGCGGTGATGCGGTGCAGCGAGGAGTCCAGGGTGTGGAAGCGAAAGCGCTCGCCCTGGTTGAACTCTTGGGCGTAGTCGGCCAGACGATTCCAGAACTCGATGGCTCGCTCTGAGCCTGACGGTCCCTGTGCCGTGCTGTGCCGCGTGGGCGCGGCCAGGCGATAGGTCACCAGCAGGCGGCCTTTGTAACCCAGGGTCACGTGCTGCCACCCGCTCGGCTCGCCGATAATGGCCATCTGGGGGGAGAAACTGTTCAGCAGGTAACGCGCCCCTTTGGAGTGTGTCTCCTCCTCGACGGCGCCCACCACCACGATGCGCTTATCTGGCAGAGGACCCACGCGCGCTGCTGCCGTAATGAAAGTAGCCAGCGGCCCCTTGGCATCCACCGCCCCTCGCCCGTAGAGCTGGCCATCTTCCAGACGGATGGGAATAAATCCCTCGACGGTGTCTATATGCCCCAGCAGCACGCTCTCCCTTTCGCCCTCTCCCAGCATGCCGATAGCGTTGCCCACCGCATCCTGGTAAGCGCGGAAGCCCAAGGCCCTCATCTGCGTCACCAGGTAGGCCGCCATCTCCCCTTCCTTCCCCGAAGGACTGTAGATTTCCAGCATCTCCCTCAGCAACGCCAATTCATCCATAATCAGTTCCCTACTAAAGACATACCGACATGAAGCGTAAAACGTAAAGCGTAATTTCGCTCTGCACATTACGTTTTACGCATTACGCTTTGTCTTCATGTACGTTTGACAGCACCTCTGCCACCCGTTCCACTACTGCGTCCACGTCCTCTGCGCTGATGACCAGCGGCGGCAGAAAGCGCATCACGATGAGCCCGGCCGAGAGGGCCAGCACCCCCCGTTCCATCAGCGCGGCCAGATAAGGCCCGGCCCTGCGCTTTAGCTCGATGGCGACCATCAGCCCCAGCCCGCGCACCTCCCGGATGAGGGGTGAATCCACGTCCTGCAGCCGAGAGAGAAAGTAGGCCCCCAATTCCGCTGCTCGTTGCGGCAGAGCCTCTTCCTCGATGGTACGAATGGCGGCCAGGGCCGCAGCGCAGGCCAGCGGATTGCCGCCGAAGGTCGAGCCGTGCACCCTGCTCGGCAGTTCCCCCACCCGGTGGCCGAGCAGCACCGCGCCCATCGGCATCCCGCCAGCGATGGCCTTGGCCAGGCACATTAGGTCGGGCTCCAGGCCGTGATGCTCACAGGCAAACATGCGGCCCGTCCGCCCGAAGCCCGTCTGCACCTCGTCCACGATGAACAGCGCCCCTCGCTCCCGGCAAAGCCTCTGCACACCCCGCAGGTAATCGCCGTCGCCGACGATGACACCACTCTCCCCCTGCACCACCTCCAAAATAACGGCGGCAACATCCTGGTCAAGGGTCTCCTCCATCGCCGCAAGCTCGTTGTATGGTACGTGGGCGAAGCCCGGTAGCAACGGCTCAAAGGGTTGGCGGTACTCGGCCCGCCAGGTGGCTGATAGTGCCCCGAAGGTGCGGCCGTGAAAGCCGTTCCTGGCAGCGATAATGCCCGGACGGCCAGTAACCAGGCGGGCAAACTTAATGGATCCCTCCATCGCCTCGGTGCCGGAGTTGCACAGGAACACCCGCTCCAGTCCCGGCGGCGCGATGCGCACCAGTTCGGCCTGCAACTCCGCTCGGCGGTCGTTGTAGAAGCTCTCCGGACAGGTAATCAGCCTCTCGGCCTGCTCCCTGATGGCTGCCACCACCCTGGGATGACAGTGGCCGACATTTGCGACCCCATGCCCCCCCACGCAGTCAATGTACGCCCGCCCCTGGGCATCCCACACTTTGGCTCCCTCCCCTCGCACGATAACCAGGGGCCGCTTGGTGTACACCCCGCTGGTATGACCATCCTCCAGCTCAATCAACATTTGGTCATTGGTCATTGTGTCATTGGTCATTGAATCACCGTCCCTTTGCCTGCCAGCGCCTGGCTGACAGGCGCTTCGATCCGTCCGTCGCCGAGGATCACCCGGCCCGCTCCCCCCTCCAGCGCCTCCCTGGCCCCCAGCAGCTTCCTCTTCATTCGTCCCTGGGCGTAAGGAAAGTGGGCCTCCACCTCCCCGCGCCCGATGCGGTGGATCAGCGAGCTCTCGTCGGGAAAATCCCGCAGCAGGCCAGGGACATTGGACAGCAGGATGAGCGTTTCGGCTTGCAGCGCTGCGGCCACGGCTGCCGCCGCCCGGTCGCCGTCCACGTTCACCATCTCCCCCTCGTGGCTGATGGCCAGCGGGGCGATGACGGGCGTGTAGCCCTGGTCGAGGAGCAGCCTCAGCAGGGAGACGTTGACCTCCTCGATGACGCCGCTCCACTCGCCGCGCAGCACCTTTCGCTTGCCGTTCTCCACGATCTTCAGACTTGACTTCCGCCGCCCCGCCAGCAGCCGGCCATCGGGTCCCGACAGCCCTACGGCGTTGACGCCCAGCCCCTGCAACTGCTCCACCAGCAGCTTGTTCACCCGGCCCGCCACCACCATGGCGAAGATCTCCAGCGTCTCGCGGTCGGTGTAGCGGCTGACGTGGCCTGAGACCGAGGTGACGAAGCGCGGCGAGTGTCCCAGCTTCTCGGAGATGACGTTGGTCTGGTGGGAGCCGCCGTGGACGAGCACCACCTGCTCCCCGCTC
>CAYNWI010000368.1:0-2841 GCA_964400825.1 uncultured Anaerolineae bacterium
ATCCCTCTGTTGGGCTTGCGCAACGCCTCGAACACCTCCGGAGGAAGCTCAGGCGCTCTTCGCCAGCGTTTTCTCACTTGGGACTCTTCAGCTTCGCGATTGGTCATGGTCCTAGCTCCTTTCGGGTATTCCATGTTCACTTCGTGCCATACACTTTCAGCAACTCCACGTCAGCTTCCGGTGCAACAAGCAGAACGTGGGCCTGAATGTCCTGCAGGTGATCATATACTGCTTGTTCGCCGATACCAGGAGGGGCATAGACGGTGAAGAGAACCTGCCGCGTCTCAGGTGTAATTCGCGTGCGACGGTCGGGACCATAGAGCACACACGAGATGATACCCTGACCATCGGCTATCATCATGTCGCCTGGTTTCAACTCTTGTTCCTGGCCGTTGAGGCGGATATAACGCTCACTGCCCTCTGCCACATCGAGCTTCACCGGCATCTGTACAACTCCCAGATCGTGACCCGCCGTCAAGAGCAGATTCTTGAGCTCGGCCATAAACATGGCTTCCACGAGTGCTGCCACCCGAGGAAGCGATTTGCCCTTAAAGACGACTGACTCAAGCTGAAGCTGGACATGATAGGTCTTCTTGTAGGGCTTGTAGTAGTCGTTGTATGCCTGGATGGTAGGGAGGGCCTTCAGCGCAGCTCTATCGTAGTCGGAAAACCGGGCTTGCAACTGACCCTCCAATTCCTCTTTGCGTTTGTCAAGCGCAGCGTGACCCTCTGGATTGACCACATTGCGCATGGCCAGCACTCCTACCGCTGCCCCAGGATAGGCTATCTTCCACGCCTCGGATACTATGAACACTTTGTTGACTCCTTTTATCACCACAGCCGCCAGATTCCGACGATCCGTGGGCGTTCTACTTTACGGTCGGACTTTCACCCATCAAGGGCGATTCCCTGAGTCTGGTGCAGAGAAGCAGGCTTAGAGCCATGAGCCCGATGAGCACAACCAGAGGCGAGGTCATCGAACCTGTTTGCGGGGACTTGAAGCTGTCCATTCCAAAGATGAAGACGATCCCTGAGATTTGCCCCACGAGCAACAGCAGGCCGTTTGACGTACCCTCCGGGGCTGGATAGGCGACTTCGGCGCCATACTGGAATCCAATCGGGCCGGCGCTCAGCAAGAAGAAACCCAGTACAAAGGCTGCGGCGAGCAGGAGCCAGTAGCCTGTGGCGTAGGTGATGCCGACGAGCCCCAGAGTCGCACCAGCCAGGGCCAGGATCATGAACGGGGTTCTCCTCCGATAGCGGTCGGAGAGCAAGGGCATGACCAGGGCGCCGATAATGCCACCTACGATCATCAACCCGCCGATGATTCCGGCCTGGGTGATCGAGAACCCTCGTGGCCTGACGATGTTTTCGATCCACGTCGTCACCCCATTGAATATCCCCAGGCCCACGAAGAAGATGAGCATCAGGAGGGCAAAGTCCCTCTGGCGCAGGGTGTGCTTGAGGCCATCGAGAACCAGGGAGCGCGCTTCCTGGTCCGGGGGGCAGGGAGGCGTCGGCGGACGCTCCCTGGCGACTCCGAAAAAGACAAGGGCGGCGATCACGGACACGATCCCGTAGGCCACCAGCGTGCTGCCGATGCCAGAGCGGATCGTAAGGTACGGGGTGAGTGCCAGGCCCACCACGATGCCCAGGTACATAGCCAGCGATCCCAGGCCGGACGCAGTCGCCCGCTCCTGAATGGGAAACCAGCGAGCAGCCACCTTGGTGATGGCATTGAGGATGAACGGCTGCCCGATGGCAATCCCGATCTGGGAAATGAGCACCAGCGTGTAATCTGCCGCCCACAGGCCCCGCAGCAAGCCAAAGATGCCCGTCAGCGCGGCGCCTATTCCCACCGCGACGCGGATGCCATAAGTATCAATGGCCCACGAGGCGGGGATCGAGATGACGATGTAGACGATCATGAAGCTCATGGACAACAGGCCGATGCTGAGGTCCGAGACCCCATAATATTGGGCCGCGCTGCTGGTGATCGGGGCAAAGGTGATCCACAGAAGCTGGTTGACGACGACGACAAACATAAACGCCAGCAGCACGACCCATCGGTAACCATAGACCTTGAAGCTAATTTGTTCCATCGTACAAGACCTCCTTTGAATTGATTTAGGTTTGGTAAGCCACCATCGCAGTAGGACTGCCAGTTACCCGACAGCCCCCCACACAACCCGGCGTACCACATAACGAAAAGCTTCATTGTCCCACTCACCGCTCAGGCACCGGACGCAAGCGCGTGCCTGTATAGTCCGTCAAACGTGGTGGCCGTGGTTTCTTGGAAGACTTTCCAGGGTATCTTCACGTAATACCAGGGTTGCCCTGTAAGATCCGCCACGTCGTGGCACCATTTACGTGCCCGGTTGTCCTTGATGGGCACCTCGATGTCCTCGATGCCTTTCGTTTCCACCAGGAACATGTCACCATCGGTGGCCTGGACGATAAAGTCCGGATAGTAGTATCTCATGCCGCCTTGCGACGAGATGTACTCGATGAAGAAGTGCATCTGTTCCGCGTTTTTGGCGTATGCCGCCACATCTTTGGCATGGTCCAAGAAGGCAGCAAACTCCGCTTCATAGTCCACGTCACAGGCCACCAGGTTAAAGACTGTTTTGAGACCGCTATGGGTCTGGCGACTCCAGGGGAAGGCCGGCGTTGATGACACTTGCCGCGCCGGTTGAGCGATCCGCACAGTGACGGGCTCTATGGTGAGGCGATTGATGGCATCAACAAAAGCCTGGATGACGTACGTTCGCGCGTCAGGTTCACTGAGCCGCTTGATGACCGCCGGCTCGGAGAGATCAACGGGCTGGCTGAAAAAACGCC
>CAYNWI010000369.1:0-2822 GCA_964400825.1 uncultured Anaerolineae bacterium
AGGAGGTGGTGCTGAAGGTGCTGGAGTTGATGGGCCGTCCTGTGAAGCCCCTGATCGGGGCGTTGCCCTATCGTCCCAGAGAGGTATGGCGTCTCTACTCCGACAGCAGCAAAGCCAGGGAGCTGTTGGGCTGGCAGCCGCAGGTGAGCATGGAGGACGGGCTGACAAAGACCATCGCCTGGTACACTGAACAGTTCAAAGCGGGAGCTTTCGATGAGTGACGCTGATACCCTCAAACGCGAGATCTTCGACAAGATCGCGGAATTCTACGGCCTGGAGCACGGGGAGCAAGCCTTCATCCCCGGTCAGACCAAGATCCACTATGCGGGGCGAGTTTATGATGAGCGAGAGATGGTGGCCATGGTGGATGCCGTGCTGGAGTTCTGGCTAACCATGGGGCGTTACGCCGAGGAATTCGAGGCAGAGCTGGGCAGGTTTCTGGGCGTCTCGGAAGTGGTATTTGTGAACTCCGGTTCCTCGGCCAACCTGCTAGCCGTGGCGACGCTCTGTTCCAAAGAACTGAAGGGCCATTTGGAACAAGGCGACGAGGTCATCACCCCCGCCGTCACTTTCCCCACCACCGTTGCCCCTTTGATTCAAAACAGCCTGATCCCCGTTTTCATGGACTGCGAGCTTGGTACCTACAACCTCGATGTCTCCGCCTTGGAAGAGGCTATCTCCGAAAAGACCAGGGCGCTCTTCGCGCCCCACACCCTGGGCAATCCTTGTGAGATGGACGAGATCATGAGGCTGGCCGAGAAGTGGGGGCTCTTCGTCATTGAGGATGCCTGCGACGCCCTGGGCTCGCGCTTCGATGGCAAGCACGTGGGGACCTTTGGCCACCTGGGCACGCTGAGCTTCTACCCGGCCCATCACATCACCACGGGAGAAGGCGGCGCGGTCATCACCAACGACCAGAAGCTGGCCAAGATCGCCCGCTCCATTCGAGACTGGGGCCGCGCCTGCTGGTGTGAGTACAACACCACGGATCCTGACGGCGCTTGCGGACGGCGCTTCGAGTGGAAGATACCCGGCCTGCCCGACACCTACGATCACCGCTACCTCTACACCAACATCGGCTACAACCTCAGGCCCACCGACATCCAGGCGGCCCTGGGAACTGTCCAACTGGCGAAGCTGCCAGGCTTCATCGAAAAGCGTAAACACAACTTCAAAAGGCTGTTCGAAGGATTGAAGCGGCACGAAGACCATCTGATTCTCCCCCACTGGAGCGAGCGGGCCGACGTGTCCTGGTTCGCCTTTCCCATCACCGTGAGGCCCGAGGCACCCTTCACCCGCCAGGAGTTGGTGCGCTGGCTGGAGGATGCTCGCATCGAGACCAGGCTGCTTTTCGCAGGCAACATCATCAAGCAGCCCGGCTATCGAGACATGAAGTGCAGGGTGGTGGGGAAACTGGAGAACTCCGACCTGGTGATGCGGAACTCCTTCTTCATTGGCGTGTATCCAGGGCTGGACGATGCTCGGATAGACTACGTGCTAGACAAGTTCGAGGAGTTCTTTGCAAAGCCCCCCCTCAGTCCCCCCCAACCCTGGGGGGGAAGCGACAAGGAAGCGCCATGAAACTGTCCGTCATCATGTCTGCTTACAACGAGAGGGACACCATCCTGACCGCCCTGGAGAGGGTTAAGGCGGTGGAGATCGAGAAGGAGATCATCATCGTGGATAACTGCTCCACCGATGGGACGCGGGAGCTGCTCCAGCAGATCAACGATGACGACACTCGCATCATCTTCCAGCCCCAGAACTTCGGCAAGGGAACATCCATCAGGACGGCCATCCCCTACTGCATGGGCGATTACGCTATCATCCAGGACGCCGATCTGGAGTACGATCCTCAGGACTGGCACAAACTCGTTGACCTGGCCCTGGAGAAGGACCTGGACGCTGTCTACGGGTCGCGGGTGCTGGGCGGTCCCAAGGCCATCTATACCCACTACTATTGGGGTGTGAGCTTCCTGACGTTTCTCATTAACCTGCTATTTGGAGCCAACCTGACCGATGCGGCCACAGCCTGCAAGATGGTGAGAACAAGGGTGCTCAAGGAGTTGAAACTAACCTGCGCGGGATTCGACCTGGACTTCGAGCTGACGGACAAGCTTCTCAAGAACGGCTACCAGATCGTTGAGGTGCCCATCTCCTACCAGCCAAGGTCCTTTGAGGAGGGGAAGAAGATCAGGGGCAAGGATGGATTGAAGGCTCTTTTTACGATTCTCAGGGATTGGCTATTGGTCTAAATGGTCAGATGGTCCTTGGTCTTTGGTCTATACTGAGCGCATTTTGGTTTTGTGAATTTGGGTGATGGCGGAAAGAGTACCACGGATGTGGAAATACATGATGCTCAACCACAAGCTGAGACAAAACGCCCCCTCTTGACCGCCGGAGGTGTGATTATCGTGTATTTCTTTATCCGAGGTACTCTCCCCCCACACACACAATTTCGCGCTTTTCAAGTGCGCTGAGTATAGTGGCCGAGAAGGCTAGATGAAAATTAAGTGGTTTGAGGATGTGCCAAGTTAGAGCACTCACCAACAAAGAGCAAATCCTCGCCTTTCTACAACAGGATCGCATCTACGCTGCCTACGCCATCGGCGACCTGGAGCCGAGTCTCTTCGCCCAGTGCCAATGGTTCGGGGCCGAGGACGACGGGGAGATGCAGGCTCTGGCCTTGTTCTTCACCGGTCTCCAACCTCCCGCCCTCTTCACTATGGGTGATACCGATGGCGTGGCCGCTATCCTGGATTCCGCTTTGCAGCCGGAGCGGGCTTACTTCACCTGTCGGGCGGAGCACCTGCCGGTGGTGG
>CAYNWI010000370.1:0-2818 GCA_964400825.1 uncultured Anaerolineae bacterium
AGGCCACCAAGCTATTGGGTCCTAAATCGCTTAGCCGGCGGTCTAACAGCAAAGTCCTCACTCCGCCGGCGGCTCATACCGCTCGTAGTAGCCCAGAACCTGGCCGTCTGCGCCGCGCACTGCCCGCATGTAAATGCGGTGCTTTTCGTTATCAGTGATGAGCCGCTCCTCTTCCCCGGCCTGCATGGCGGCCAGGATTTCGATGATCTGTTGCTGCGATTGCTCGTTGTGGCAATCCAGCAACGAGCGGCCAAGCAGGCTTTCGCCCTCGCTGTAGTGAGCGATAGCGGCCTGGTTCATGTAGCGGATAACGTGCTCCGTGTCGGCAAACAACACGGGGTCTTTGAGGCTGTCCAGGATGGCAGCCATTAGTGTAGCGTCAATCATTGAGCCTACTCCTTCAAGGTGCTCCGAGCCATGTTAATTTGACCACATCTGTGGTCATAATATACTACGCTTCCCGTCTGGTGTCAACCCTCCAATCTGAGGCTCCTCGCGCGTCCAACCCAAACAAAAAGGGTTCACCCCAACGGATTGCGTGGGGTGAACCCTTGCCGTGTTCACAATGTTCAAGCTGCCTTCTCCTCTGCGCCGACGCTCTCTAGGTACCTCAGGACCTCTCTCCTGGCCCTGGCGTAATAACGCATCAAGGCCCTGTCAGAGCTCTTGAAGCCTTTGATGGCCCGCTGCGCACAGGTGCAACAACCAAGGGAAGCCCTGTAGCTGCCAAGATCGCATCGCAGACACTTGCACAGCTTGATCATCATAAAACAGAAAGCTAAACTGTCCTCGTGAGTTTCCGGCAAAGTGGACACTCGCTCTACTAACTCATCCCATTGCTCATCCCTCAGCCCCTTGAGACCCAGGATGCAACGGGGTGGAAATAAGATCTCGCTCTCAGGATACATTGGCTACAACACCTCTATTTTGATTTACATGAAGGAAGCCGCCGAGGTAGCCCTCCTCAGGCCCCCGATGCAGCCCGCACTTGCAGATAGCGGAGCACATCGCTGCGGCGCAACAAGCCTATCAACCTCCCCCCCTCCACCACTGGCAGTTGGCGAACGTCACGAGCGTTCAGACGCGCCAAGATTGCGCTGCCGTCGTCTCCAGGAGAGACGGTCTCCAACTCCGCCCAAGGGGTCATGACCTCGCTTACCCGCGTGTAGGGCCACCTCTCCCTGGGAACAGTTTTGACGTCGTGTAAACAGACGATTCCCCGCAACAAGCCGTCCTCAGCCACGGGAAAGGAATGCTCACGGAGGCGCAATACGTACTCGTCCACCAACTGCTGCAAGGTGAGATCCCCGCTCACCGTGGCGAAGTCCGCGGTCATGAGATCGCCAGCTCTGACCTCCCCCAGCATTTCTCTAACCAGCACCTGGCGATAGCCACTGGTGGCCGCACTGTACAGAAACCAGCCGATGAAGATGAACCAAAGCCCATCGAGCCAACCGCCCCCGAAGATCTGCCAGGTGCCCCCCAGCATGAAGAGGAAGGCTACCGCCCGGCCGGCCCAGGAGGCCAGTCGGGTGGCCAGCTTCAGGTTGCCGCTTAGCCCCCAGATCAAGGCCCGCAGCACTCGCCCCCCATCCAAAGGAAAGCCAGGGATGAGATTGAACAGGGCCAGATAAACGTTGATCATGGCCAGATAGCGGGCCAAAGCACTCAAGGGCTGAATGAGACCTCGAGTCAAAAACCAGAGGACGCCGAAGGCCGCCCCGATGACCAGGCTGAACAGGGGGCCCACGATGGCCATGAGCAGCTCCTTGAGCGGCTCATCTGGCTCCTCGGTGATCCTGGCCACACCGCCGAAGATGAAGAGGGTGATACTGTGTACCCCCTCTCCCTGACCGATGGCCACCAGGGAGTGGGCCAACTCGTGGCCCAACACCGAGCCAAAGAAGAGGATGCTGGTGACCACGCCCACCGTCCAATGCAACCAGGCCGGCCAGCGGGGATATTGCTCCGGGAAATATGTCCCGGCCAGGGTCCAGATGACCAAGGCAAAGATGATAAGCCAACTGGAATCTATGTTGATGTCTATGCCAAAAACCTTCCCGATACGCCAGGTGGTTTTCATCAATCTCACTCTTTCAAGTTGAGTCTTCAGGAGCCAAACAATCCCCCATATTCTACCAAATTTGACCGCATTCGTCAAGGGTTTATGTCAAAACACTGCCGCGGATTGGGAATAAAGTGGTGTCTACGTTGAGCGGCCCAGATCACAGACAAGCTCCCTATTGGCGCAGTATTCACTTTCGCACTGGAGGGTGGTGTGCGCGATGCCGAAATCACACTTCAAGATAGACTGCACCCGCTCCACGATGTCCACGCTGCAACTGGTCAGTTGGTCGTCAATCAGGAGGTGGGCACTCAAAGCATGAAGTCCTGAAGTAATGCTCCAGATGTGCACGTCGTGGATATCCTTCACCCCATCCACCTTCCGTACCGCCTCCACTACCTCGTGCAGGCCAATGCCCTTGGGCGTCGCCTCCAACAGGATGTTGACCGCTTCCACAGTGACCCGATAGGCACTGGCCAGAATGAGAAGGGCGATGAGCACGCTGATGATGGGGTCAATGATGTACCAGCCAGTGAAAAGCATCACCAGGCCACCCACGATGATGCCCACCGAGGAGAGGGTGTCGCCTAGAACGTGCAGGAACGCGCTGCGGACGTTGAGGCTCTCCCCCTTCTCCAAAACGATGATGGCCGCCACGTTGGCCACCAACCCGACGAAGGCGATGACCAACATCCCCACCCCTTGCACCGGCCTGGGGGCTAAGATGCGCTGGTAGGCCTCGTAGAAGATGTA
>CAYNWI010000371.1:0-2815 GCA_964400825.1 uncultured Anaerolineae bacterium
CGCCAAATCACCCAGGCGCAGGAAAATGAGCGCAGGCGTATCGCCCGCGAGCTTCACGATGACACCATTCAATCCCTGGTCGTGCTCTCGCGCCGGCTCGAAGCTATAGCGACCTCTCACGAGCAGTTGCCTGAGACCATCCCCCAGCGTGCCAGAGAGATCCAGGAGCTGGTAGACAACATGATACAGAGGGTGCGGAGATTTAGCCAGGGTCTGCGGCCTTCCACTTTGGATGATTTGGGCCTCTTGCCTACGTTGGAGGAATTAATAGCGGATTTGAATCGAACTGGCCTCCGGGCGGAGCTTCGGGTAACGGGCAGGAAACGACGCCTGGCGTCCGAGGCAGAGCTGACATTCTTCCGCATAGCGCAGGAGGCGTTGAACAATGTCAAGAAACATGCTCAGGCCACCGAGGTCGTGACCACGGTGGAGTTAACCGACAGTAATATCAGGATGACAATCCAGGACAACGGAAAAGGATTCAAACCCCCCACACCGATCAACCGCCTGGCGGCCAGGGGTAAACTGGGGATCATTGGCATGTACGAACGCGTCCGCTTGCTGGGAGGTACGTTGGTGGTGGAGTCAGAACCCGGCCAAGGGACAACAGTGATCGTCAACGCGCCAATCTAGGTGCTGGGGAAGAGGAATAATGGGATGGATGCAGAAACAGCCATTGAGACCAGGATAAAACCCCAACTTATAGACACTTTCGGCCGGCGGGTGGCCAACTCTTTGCTAACCCTGGCTACGGTTTGTTATGCAACCACCAGTGGGGATGAAAGGGAGAGATATAGGGCTTTTGTGCGTTCCATCTGTTCCGATGACCGCGTGGTTAGCACGTGGGGTGAAAGAGGCGTAACAGAGCAGAAAGAGGAGTGGGAAGCCCTGGTGATAGTAGTCTAAGTAAAGCCCGCGCCTGGTTCGGGCGCACAACGATAGAACGAAGAAGGAGGAAGAGCTATGACGGCAAAGATTCTGGACGGCAAGGCATTGGCTAAGGAAATCAAGCAAGAAGTCATCGTTGATGTAGAGGCCTTTAGGAAGGCTTATGGCTTCGCCCCGGCCATAGCCGTGATGCGCATCGGTGAGGATCCGGCCTCGGTAAGCTATGCCAAGATGATCAACAGAAACTTCGAGGGGGTAGGGATGGGATTCAGCTTGCACGTCCTGCCCGAACTGGCCAGCCAGAAAGAGGCTGAGGCCCTGATAACTCGGCTCAACGCCGACGATTCGGTGCAGGGCATCATGATCCAAGAGCCTATACCCAGAGGCATTGATGTGGCAGCACTTAAAGCCGCCCTCTCGCCGGCCAAGGATGCCGACGGAGTGAGCCCCATCAATGCCGGGCGACTGGCCCTGGCGGCCCCCCTCGGAAGGCCATCTGGCGTACTGGATTATCTGGTACCGGCTACCCCGCTTGGTGGGTTGGAGATCCTGAAGCGTAACAATGTTAAGATCGAGGGCCAGCGGGCGATCGTCGTTGGCCGCTCCAACATTGTAGGGAAGCCAATGGCTTTTCTGCTCATGCAGCACCAGGCCACGCTGACCATTTGCCACTCTCGCACCGTCAACCTGGATGCGGTCTGCCGCGAGGCAGACATCCTGTGCGCTGGCATAGGTCGGGCGCAGATGATCAAAGGCGATTGGATCAAGCCTGGGGCCGTGGTCATTGACTTTGGCTTCAACCGCCTGGGGGACAAATGGGTGGGTGACGTGGATTTTGAGGCTGCCAAGGAGGTGGCCGGCATGATCACTCCCGTGCCGGGCGGTACAGGCTCGATGACCAACGTCATGCTAATGAAGAACGTGCTCGAAGCAGCCAGGCGGCAGGTAGCGCGTTAGAGCAGGGAGCGGTGCAATCAGTTTGACAATCCCCCGTCCCTGTGGTAATATTACGCGGTGCTGCTGGGCAGCGAGATAAGCGCGAACAACGCATCATGCCCTTGACAAACATGATGCCAACAATAAAACAAATGATTTACAAAGGAGGAACAAATGATTGTAGACGTCAAGTCGCCGGTACCTAGCGACATCAAGATCGCTCAGGCGGCCAAGATGAGGCCCATCAAAGAGGTCGCTGCGGAGATAGGTCTCAGCGAGGATGATCTGGACCTGTACGGCAAGTACAAGGCCAAGGTCCACCTGGATGTGCTGGAGAAGTTCAAGGATCGGCCCAACGCCAAGTATATTGACGTGACGGCCATCACCCCTACCCCGCTGGGCGAGGGGAAGACCGTCACCACCATCGGCGTCAGCCAGGGGCTGGCTTATCTGGGCAAGAAGGTCTTCACCTGCATCCGCCAGCCTTCGCAGGGGCCAACCTTCGGCATCAAGGGTGGCGCGGCCGGCGGCGGCTATTCCCAGGTCGTGTCCATGGAGGACTTCAACTTGCACCTGACGGGCGACATCCACGCCGTCGGCGCGGCTCACAACCTGCTGGCGGCGGCCATTGACAACCGGCTGGCCAAGGAAGCCCGCTGGAGCACCGACTATCTGGCCCAGGCGCTCTGCCCGGATGACGAGTACACGCCATCCATGCGCAAGCGGCTGGAGAAGCTGGGCATCGAGTCGGCAAAGCCCTCCGATTTGAGCGACGAGGATAAGGAGCGGATGTTCCGCCTGAACATTGACCCCTACTCCATCCAGTGGCGGCGGGTGGTGGACGTGTCCGACGCGGCGCTGCGCAACATCATCATCGGCCTGGGCGCGGAAAACGACGGCCCCGTCCGCCAGGCGGGGTACGACATCACGGTGGCTTCCGAGATCATGGCCGCGCTGGCCCTGTGCAGCGACCTGGCCGACCTGCGCGAGC
>CAYNWI010000372.1:0-2801 GCA_964400825.1 uncultured Anaerolineae bacterium
GTGCGAAGCGGAGAGTTGGGCAAGGTGCAGTACATCTACTCCAACCGCCTCAGCCTGGGGAAGGTGCGGCGGGAAGAGAACATCCTGTGGAGTTTTGCCCCGCACGACATCGCCATCATCCTGCGCCTGATGGAGGCCATGCCGTTCCAGATGGTAGCTTGCGGCGGCAGCTACGTCCAGCCCAACATCGCTGACGTGACCGTGACCCATTTGTTGTTCGACAACGGGGTGCGGGCACACATCCACGTCTCCTGGTTGCACCCCTTCAAGGAGCAGCGACTGGTAGTCATCGGCTCGCGTAAGATGGCCAGCTTCGATGACGTGGCCAAACAGTTGGTGCTCTATGATCAGCGCGTGGACTTGCGCGAAGGAGAGCCTATCCCGGTCAAAGGCAATGGCGAAGAGGTTCCTTTTTCCAGTGACGAGCCACTTCGTCTGGAGTGTCAGGCCTTCCTGTCAGCCATTGAAACGCGACGGCCGCCCCTGACTGATGGACGCAGCGGCTTGCGTGTGCTGAAGGTGTTGCAGGCAGCCCAGCGGTCCCTGGCGATGAACGGCGAGTCCGTTGCTCTGCCTATGGAGGCGTTTGCGTGAGCGAGCGAGGATACTTCGTCCACCCTACAGCAGTAATAGACGAGCCTTGCAGCATCGGCGAGGGCACCAAAATCTGGCACTTCTGCCACGTGATGAGCGGAGCCCGCATCGGGGAGCGCTGCATTCTGGGGCAGAATGTCTTCATCGCCAATGACGTGGGCATCGGCAACAATGTCAAGATCCAGAACAACGTCTCGGTCTACACCGGGGTGGAACTGGAGGACGACGTCTTCTGCGGCCCGTCGTGCGTGTTCACCAACGTATCCAATCCCCGCTCCCAGATTGTGCGTCATCACCTCTATGAGCGCAGCCTAGTGCGGCGGGGGGCAACGATCGGGGCTAATGCCACGATTGTCTGCCCTGTGACCATCGGCCGGTACGCTTTCATCGGCGCTGGAGCCGTGGTGGTGAGCGACGTACCGGATTATGCTTTGATGCTGGGTGTGCCGGCCCGGCAGCGGGGGTGGATGAGCCGCCATGGGCATCGGTTGCACAGCCCAAGCAACGGTGGTATAATAGTTTGTCCAGAGAGTGGCTGGCGCTACAAAGAGGTGGAGCCAGGGGTGCTACGCTGCCTGGATTGGCCGGAGGATGAAGCGTTGCCAATGACCAATGACGAATGACCAATATGGAGGTGAGCGATGCAGTTCAATATCGTAATCGAGCGGGATGAGGATGGGCGCTATGTAGCTGAGTGTATGGATTTGCCAGGTTGCCTGTCGGAAGGTGAGACCCTGGAAGAAGCGTTGGAGAACATCAGTGAGGCTATCCTGGGCTGTGTGAAGTCCAGGCTCAAGTTGCTGTTAGAGAAGCAGCCTTGGATTGAGATTCCCGCCCAGGACAAGGTGGCTGTACAGTTCGATATGAGTGGAGCGTTGCGATATGCCTAAATTGCCCAGAGCGCCGGGGGACAGGCATGTGCGGGCCTTTGAGCGGGCGGGATGGCGAGTGAATTACATTGAGGGCAGTCACTACATTCTTGTCAAGGAGGGCTTTGACGTTCATTTGTCTATCCCGGTCCACAAGGGGCGTGATATGGGGGTGGGGTTGCTGCGTAAGTTGATTCGAAAGGCGGGGTTGACACCTGAGGAGTACATCGCTTTCTTCCGGGGCAAGAAGCTCAAGGGGCGATGATAGAGAATGGAGGATGGAGGGGGGAGGATGGAAAGGGGAAAGGGAGCAGAGGGGCAAGGGTGATACAGAGTCACGAAGAGTTGGACGTGTATTAGATGGCGTGTTAGCGAGTGAAGGAGGGAAAATGTTAGCACTTCGAGGTATTTGTGAGGGCGGGAAGATAGAACTGCTGGATCCGGTTCCCAAAGACCTCCGCTCTCTAGTGGCGGTGGTGTTTCTTGACGTAGAACAGGAACAGGTGGAAGACGCCAGAGAAGCGATGCTATTGGCACGGTCTCCAGCTTTCAGGCGACTGGTTGAACGTGGATTGGCCGAGGTGGAACGAGGGAATACTCGGCCAGTCAGGGAACTCCTCGATGAGCTACCAGATTGAAACCATTCCGCCCTTCGACAAGGCAGTTAAGCGGCTGACCAGGAAATACCGACACATCAAGCAGGATTTGCAGGCTCTGGTTGGCACACTGTCGGCAAACCCTTTCGCGGGGGTGGCTATTCCCGGCTTTGCCCATCAGGTGTGGAAGATACGGCTGGCCAGTAGCGACATTCGAGCAGGGAAGCGTGGCGGGTATCGAGTGATCTACGCTATCAGCCGCGAGGCGAGGACTTGCTACTTGATGTACATCTATTCGAAACCGGAGAAGGCGGACGTGTCGTCCAGGGAGATCGAGGCGTTGTTAGTGGAGTTAGAGGAGTATTTGTTCGGCAGGGGGGAGTCAAAAGAGACTCACCGAAAGCTACGAGAGGGAGTAGGATGATCCCCATTCTCGACCTGAAAGCGCAATACGAGTCCATCAAAGATGAGATCAACGCTGCCATAGCCGAGGTGCTGGAGAGCACGCAATTCATCCTGGGGCCGGCTGTGCAGGACCTGGAGCAGCAGGTGGCAGCCTACTGCGGGTGCAAGTATGGGGTGGGGGTGGCGTCGGGGTCGGATGCGCTGCGCCTGACGTTGACTGCGCTGGGCGTTGGACCTGGACATGAAGTGATCACCACGCCTTTCACCTTCATCGCCACTGCCAACACCATCTCTCACTGCGGGGCCAGGCCGGTCTTCGTGGACATTGACCCCCGAA
>CAYNWI010000373.1:0-2787 GCA_964400825.1 uncultured Anaerolineae bacterium
CACAACTTTGGCGGATGCGCCACCCGACGGATTGTTAAATTTGTCAACCAACCAGCTCAGCGCATCAAAATCTGCTCCCGCTGGATCGCCAGATCCAGCGGTCTGGCGGCGGATTTGGCAATCCGCCGCGAGCAACTGTAGACTTGTTGCCGAATAAGGAATCGGGTACAATTATGGGCATTTCGAGCATACAAGGAGATGCCCATGATTACCGATTTGACCGAGCTTGATGATCGAGGATTCAGAGCGCTCACAGGGTTGTCTCGTAAGGCATTTTACCAATTGTTGCCCCTCTTCACTATTAGCTGTGAGGAAGCGCTGTGGGAGAGATATGAACAACAGCGCTCTCGGCGCAAACGCAAACCGGGTGCGGGACAAAAAGGTCGCCTGAACACGATGGAGAAGAAGCTGTTCTTTATCCTGTATTACCTCAAAGTCTATCCCACCTTCGATGTGTTGGGCGACCGTTTTGGTCTGGACCGTTCCAAAGCGTGTACCAATATGCATAACCTACTGCCCGTGTTAATCAAAGCGCTAGACAAGACAGGGGTGCTCCCCAAGCGCCAGTTTGAGTCCGTGGAAGAGTTGCGCGCTGCCTTTGCAGGGATTGCCGACCTGTTCATTGATGCCACGGAACGCCCCCACCGCCGCCCCAAAGACGCTACCGCACAACGCCAGAAGTATAGCGGCAAGAAGAAGCGGCATACGGTGAAGAACACTGTCATCTCCAACGCCTGCCAGATGATTCTGTTCCTGGGTTACACGATGTTTGGCAGTTGCCATGATTACGCTTTGTTCAAAATGGAGTTCCCGCCGGATGTGGACTGGTTTCAAGCCTTCAGACTGTGGGTAGACTTGGGCTACTTGGGGATTCAAAAGGAGTATGCCGCCCTTGAAATCCACATCCCCCACAAGAAGCCCCGCAAATCTAAAGCCAACCCCAACCCAACGTTGACCAAGGTTCAGGTGGCCGAAAACCACCAGATGAGCAAGGTGAGGGTTGTCGTGGAAAATGCCATCTGCCGGATGAAAAGATTCAACAGTTTGACCGCTCCTTTCCGTAATCACAAGGACAACTTGGTAGACGATGTTGCACTCGTAACCGCTGGGCTGGCGAATTGGATGTTATCCGTGCATAGCGCTTCTCCAGCCTAATTCAGCAACAAGCCTTGTGATCTACTGAACTTCGCGTGCTAACTTCAGATTCGGGATCACGTCCAGGTCCCAGCCGGAGCGATAGCCCGCCTGGTAGCGGAAGTAAGCGGCTCCGGCGACCATGGCCGCGTTGTCGGTGCACAGGGATATGGGTGGACAGAGCACAGGCAAGTCGGACCTGCCGGCCATCTCCTGGCGCAGCAGCTTGTTGGCAGCTACTCCTCCAGACAGGAGGATCTGCTTAGCACCATATTCCTCGGCCGCTCGCTTGGCCTTCTCCACCAACACATCCACCACCGCCATCTGGAAACTGGCAGCCAGGTTAACCACAGGCAATTGACGCTCGTGCGCTTTCACGATGCGCAGCACCGCCGTCTTGAGTCCGCTGAAGCTGAAATCGTAGCTGTCTCCCAGCCAGGCGCGGGGCAGATCGAAAGCGGTGGAATCGCCGTATTGAGCCGCCTGCTCAATGGCCGGCCCGCCGGGGTAGTCCAGCCCCAGCAGCCGACCCACCTTGTCGAAAGCCTCGCCCGCCGCGTCGTCGAGGGTGCCGCCCAATCGTTGATATTGGCCGTGGCCGCTCATGAGGATCAACTCGGTGTGGCCGCCGGACACCACCAGGCAGAGCACGGGGAAAACGATGCTGCCCCCCCTCTTTCCCCCGCCCCCCTCAATCCCCCCAACTTTGGGGGGAAGGAGGGCGGGGGGAGGAAGGGAGGGCAGCCAATTGGCGTAGATGTGGGCCTCGATGTGATTGATCCCCAACAGAGGCAGCCCACAGCCCAGGGCGATGCCCTTGGCAGCGTTGACGCCGACCAGGAGGGAACCCGCCAGGCCTGGCCCATAGGTCACAGCCACAGCCTCCAGGTCATCCCAGGACACCCGCGCCTCTCCCACGGCCTCTTCGACGACGGGGGTGATGGACAGGACGTGCTGGCGGGAAGCCACCTCCGGGAAGACGCCACCGTAGCGGCGATGAATGTCTATCTGGGAGGCGACGACGTTGGAGAGGATGCTCTGCCCGTCCTCCACCACCGCCGCCGCCGTCTCGTCACACGATGTCTCGATGCCCAAAATCAGGGTCATAAGCTACTTCGCCTTATCGCCTCCATCAACACCCCGTCCTCCTCGGCCAAAACCGTGCGCGGGTCGAGGAGGAAGAGGTCGTCCTCAATGCGCCCGATGACGGGGGGATCGCCCGCTCGCAGGCGGCGCGCCAACTCGTCGGGGGAGTCCGTCTGGATGGCCACCAGTCTGGTGGGCAGGGTCTCGCCGGGGAGGCTGCCGCCACCCACAGTGGAGCGGCCATCCACCACCCTGGCGGCGACCCCTGCCTCCGTCAGCTTCTCCGCCCAGGCCGTCGCTCTCTCCTCAATGGCTTCGATAGGCGTGGCCATCATCTGCCAGACAGGAACCTTCTCCTCGGCCTCTCCCTTCAGATAGTGGAGCAGCGTAGCCTGCAGGCCGGCGATGGTGATCTTGTCCACTCGCAGAGCTCTGGTCAACGGGTGGCGTTTCAGCTTGGCTATGAGGTTCGCCCGTCCGACGATGAGGCCCGCCTGAGTTCCTCCCAGGAGTTTATCACCGCTGGCCGAGACCAGTGCCGCCTGTTGAGCCACGCTCTCCTGCAGC
>CAYNWI010000374.1:0-2785 GCA_964400825.1 uncultured Anaerolineae bacterium
TTCCCGTCGGGCAGGCTGGCCACCGCTGCCCAGATGAGGATGGCGGCCATGGCCAAGCCGGCGATGAGCAACTTGGTGGAGAGGCGGTCGGTGAGGCGGCGACACAGAGACTTGAGGCGCGAAGGCTCCTGTCGGCTCACCAGCGCAACTCCGGCCAGCAGACCGTAGTACAGCCAGACCAGGCCGGGGCTGACGCGCCCCAGGTTGAGAGAGGCGTAGGGGACACTGGCCGTGATCTCGACCGCGCGGATGGTGTAGGTCAGAAAGAGCCAGGCTATCCAGCCCAGCACCTGGCCCAGGGGCAGCCAGATCAGGCCGGCGATGGTCGCCAATCCGCCCCAGAGCATCACTCCAGGTTGTGCCGGCAAAACTGCGAAATTGCTGAGCAGGGTGACCAGAGATAGTCGGCGGAAGTGGTAGACTATGATAGGCAGAGTGGTAATTGTAGCGGCCAGGGTAACGATTAGAGCTTCGTTCAGCACCTCGACAGCCCGCCTGGCGGTGCCGGGCGAGAGCGCCCTCGCCAGCCACTTCTCAAACCAGCTTTGCAGGGAAGGGGTGTAGACGATCAGGCCCAGGGTGGCGGCAAAGGACAACTGGAAACCCAGGTCCCACAGGGTCTGGGGATTGAGGAGGGTCATCAACGTGGCAGCGGCTACCAGCGAGGTGAGGGCGTCGGTCTGGCGGCCGTAGTGGGTGGCGATGACGTAGAGGCAGCCCATGATGGCCGCCCGCACCACCGCTGCCGAAGCTCCCACCAGGATGGTGTAGATGATGATGCCGGCCAGAGCCACAGGCATGGCCCGCCGCTTGCCGAACAGGCGTTGGGCGAGGCCGCTGAAGAGTCCGGCGATGATCGAGATATTGAAGCCTGAGATGGCGATAATGTGGGTGGTGCCCGTGGCCGAGAAGGATTCCATCAGATCGGCGGGAATGCCTGTCTCGACGCCCAGGAGTATCCCCGTCAGCAGCGCGGCCTGGGGCTCGTGCAGGATGAGAGCGATGACTCTCTGAGCTCGTCTCTTGAAAGCCAGGAGAGCTCGTCTTGGAGCGCTGACCTGGCCACGATCTATGAGGGTGATCTGGGGGCGCCACAAGATCGAATAGACACCCTGGCGAGCCAGGTACTCTTGATAGGAGAAATCCTCCAGCTCTGGCGGGGTCTCCAGTGACCCCTCGATCTCGAGCTCGTCGCCGTAATCGTACTCCGGATAGCGGGGAGCGCGCACCAGCACGGTGCCTCTCACCTCGCGCTCCTGACCACCCACTTCTATCTTGACGGCTACTACCCGCAGATTGGTGTAGGTGTCGCGCACATCGGCTTCGCCGCTGACAACGCCTTCGATCTTGACCCAGCCCTGGTCGTTGTAGTGAGCCAGGTGGCCGGCATCGAAATTCTGAGGGGTGGCGCTGACGGTGAAGCACAAAGCTCCCAGGAGCAAGGCGAGGCAACAGGCGCCGGCCAGGCGAATGGGGCGTTCCCGCCGCCAGAGGATGACGACTGCCGTGGGCAGTACTGTTGCCAGCCAGATCAATTCCTCTGGCACCTGGAGCACTGAAGCCAGGTAGATGCCCAGGAGCCAGGCACTGCCGAGATAGGCCAGGATCATGTTTCGCGTCTTTTTCTATTCACCCTGAAATTACAACAGCTTTGGTATGGCAGCTATGCCACTGAGTAGGGATGGGAACCTATGCAGGTACGCGGTTTCACAGGACTCCCCCGCTAGCCTATTGTAGCACACAAGCCCGTCTGATGCAATACGGGTGGGTTTTGCTCGTCTGATCGCGAAGGTTTGAGGGCTGGCGCTGTCTAACTGGACAAAGGCCGCCAAGTCAAGTATAATTCTCCTGGAGGATGAGAGATGCCAGAATTCAAACTCGTATCCGATTTCCAACCCACCGGCGACCAGCCCGCGGCCATCGAGAAGCTGGTGGAGGGACTCCATCAGGGCTACAAGTATCAGACGCTGCTTGGGGCTACGGCCACCGGCAAGACCTACGTCATGGCTCAGGTCATCGAGCGAGTGCAGCGTCCAACCCTCGTCCTCGCCCATAACAAAACCCTCGCCGCCCAGCTCTACGCGGAGTTTCGTGAGTTCTTCCCCCACAACGCGGTGGAGTACTTCGTTAGTTACTACGACTACTACCAGCCCGAAGCCTACATGCCCCGCCACGACCTCTACATTGAGAAGGATGCCTCCATCAACGACGAGATTGATCGCCTGCGGCTGGCGGCTACCTCGTCCCTCTTCTCCCGCCGTGACGTGGTCATCGTGGCCTCGGTCTCCTGCATCTACGGCATCGGCGACCCGGAAGAGTATGGCAAGGTGGTGGTCAGCTTGCACCAGGGGCAGGTGAGCAGGCGAGACAAGGTGCTGCGCCACCTGGTGGACATCCACTACGAGCGCAACGACGTAGATTTCGCCCGCGGCCGCTTTCGGGTGCGGGGCGACACCCTGGAGGTCTTCCCCGCCTACAGCGACCTGGCCTACCGCGTGGAGTTCTGGGGCGACGAGATAGATCGCATCACCGAGATCGAGCCCCTGACCGGGGAGGTGCTGACCGAGCACCCGGAAATCGCCATCTACCCGGCCAAGCACTTCATCACCCCCCAGGAGAAGCTCACTCTGGCCCTGCAGGACATCGAGGCAGAACTGGAGAAACGCCTGGAGGAACTCCGGACCCAGGGGAAGCTCTTAGAAGCTCAGCGTCTACAGCAGCGCACCAAGTACGACCTGGAGATGCTGCGCGAGGTTGGCTACTGCGCTGGCATCGAGAACTACTC
>CAYNWI010000375.1:0-2782 GCA_964400825.1 uncultured Anaerolineae bacterium
GCTCGCAATGACACAGAGATGGTGACTCGTTACTCGTTGACTCATCACAAATTGTACACCCCATTTGTCATCCAGGCCCGATAGTGATAAAATAACCCCATCTTCACAAGGAATCTGGACTATGCAGACGATAATGAGCAGGTTAAAGAGAAACTGGGCTCAGTTGGCGCTGGTGGCCGTGCTGTTGGTCGCTGCGGCCTTGCGTTGCTATAACATCAACTGGGACGACGGCAATCTGACCCACCCGGACGAGCGCTCGACGGTGGCCTTCTACGCCCCGACGATGCACTGGCCGAAGGATTGGTCAACGGCTTTGGACCCCCGTAAGTCCACCTTCAACCCCTTCTGGGATCTCCACAGCCAGCAGCGCCGAAGCTACACCTATGGCCACTTCCCGCTCTACTTGCTGACCATCACGGCTAACCTGGCGCACCACAACCTGGCGCCTGTGGCTGAGCGCGTGGGCGCTTCCCCTGAGACCGTGCAGACCCTGGCCACGCTCAATGGCTCACCGGGCTTCGCCTACGTGGGCCGCTTCCTCATGGCCCTGGCCGACACCTTCACCGTCTACCTGGTCTACCTGATCGCCCGTCGTCTCTACGGACAGGCGGCGGGACTGCTGGCGGCGGCTTTCTCCGCTTTCACCGTCACCCAGATCCAGCTCGCCCACTTCTTCGCCGTTGATCCCATCTCGACGGCTTTCACCTTGCTGGCGCTGTACGGCGCCATGCTGATGGTGGAACGGCGCACGCGAGGCGCGGCGGCTCTCACTGGCCTGGGCGCTGGCCTGGCTATCGCTTCCAAGTTCAGCGCGTTGCCGATCCTGGCCGCGCCGGTGGTGGCCGTGCTGATCGTCGCCTGGCGGTCGAGGCAGGCCGGGCCGACCGATTGGTCGCAGGCTGTGCGGCATCTGGTGCTGGCCTTTGTGGTGGCCTGCCTGGTTTTCGCCGTCACCTCGCCCTTCGTCCTGCTCGACTGGGGCAGCTTTGTGAAGGCGGTGATCGAGGAGCAGGGAGCCATGGCCAGCGGCCGGGCGGACATGCCCTTCACCCGTCAGTACCGCGGCACTATCCCTTACCTCTACCACATCGAGCAACAAGTGCGCTGGGGGATGGGTTGGCCGCTGGGGATCGTGGCCTTCCTGGGTTTGGGCTGGGTGGTGGTGCGGACCGTCCTGCGACGGGCCAGGCCGGGTGAGCTGATCCTGCTCTCGTGGATCGTCCCCTACTTCGGCGTGACGGGGCTCTTCCTGGCCAAGTTCGTGCGCTACATGGTGCCGGTGGTGCCGCTGTTCATCGTGATGGGGGCGGGCATGCTGGTGAGTGGGCGTTGGGTATTGGATATTAGATATTCTCGGCGAATACCCAATATCCAATATCTAATATCCAATATCCAGTATCTAATAGCAGGCATCGTGCTGCTGGGGACGATTTTTTGGTCCCTGGCTTTTGTGGTTGGCGTCTACGGCACGGAGCACTCCTGGATCACGGCCTCGCGTTGGATCTACGAGCACGTGCCCGACGGCTCGGTGCTGGCTTCGGAGCACTGGGACGACGATTTGCCCCTCGGATTGCCTGAGCCGGGGGCGAACACCGGGGCGCACGGGTATCGGCTGGTCGAGCTGCCCATGTACGAGGATGACAACGAGCAGAAGTACCACCTGCTCCGCTCGCGGCTGGGCGAGGCGGACTACATCATCCTGTCCACCAACCGCCTGTACGGGGCCATCCCGAACCTGCCCGAACGCTATCCCATGAGCACCAGGTACTACCGGCTTCTTTTCGCCGGGGAGTTGGGGTTTGAGAAAGTGGCCGAGTTCACCACCTACCCCCGCCTGGGTCCCTTCGTTTTCAACGACGATGCCAGCGACGAGAGCTTCACCGTCTACGATCATCCCAAGCCCATCATCTTCCAGAAGGTGCGGGAACTGAGCGCGATGGAATGGGACTCCCTGCTGGGCGGTAGCTGGGACGGAGCCATCCAGGGCTATGTGGGCGCGCCGACGCCTCTGGCGCGCTTCTGGGGCGCGACTTCTCGGCCTTCGCCATCTCCCAGCGAATCCAAAGAGGGCAAAACGCTGCTCCTCGATCAGCCAGTGGATGAGCTTCCCGTCATTGACGACTTTCGCTGGAATGGCCTGGCCAACCGCTATCATCTGTTTGCCGTCATCTTCTGGTGGCTGGCCGTGGTCTTGATAGGGTTGGTTGCCTGGCCGGTGACCTTCGTCATTTTCCATCACCTCTCGGACCGGGGCTACATCCTGGCCAAGAGCCTGGGCCTCATCATCGTGGCCTACCTGGTGTGGATCTCGGCCAGCCTGCGCCTGCTGCGAAACAGTCTGCCAACCATCGTACTGGCCCTGGCCCTTCTTGCTCTCCTCTCCTTCTACTTCTTCCGACGCCACAGAGAGGCGATGGTGGCTTTCTGGCGCGAGAGGAGACGGCTGATTCTCGTCAACGAAGTCCTGTTCGCTGGGGCGTTCCTGCTGTTCGTCGTCATCCGCCTGTTCAATCCTGATCTGTGGCAGCCCTGGCTGGGCGGGGAGAAGCCCATGGAGTTCGCCTTCCTGAACGCCATCCTCAAGAGCCCCTACTTCCCACCCTACGATCCCTACTACGCTGGCGGCTACATCAACTACTACTACTACGGCCAGTTCATCGTGGGCCTGGTGATCAAGCTGACGGGCGTGATGCCCTCGGTGTCCTTCAACCTGGCCATCCCGATGCTGTTCGCCCTGACGGTGGGGAATGCATTTTGTGTCGGGTTTAACTTGGCAAAGGGA
>CAYNWI010000376.1:0-2779 GCA_964400825.1 uncultured Anaerolineae bacterium
GCCATCTCCTTCGCTGCCAGCACGAACAACCCGGCGATGAAGATCGACTCGGCCACCTTGCCATCTTTGTTGGTGGTGGTCTGGAACGATTGGCCGGGCTCGTCGGAGAAAGTGTTCAGATTCAGGCAATCGTTCCAGTCGGCGCGGCCGATGAGTGGCAGGCCGTGTGGCCCCAGCCGCTCCAGCGTGTAGCGCAGGCTGCGCTGCAGATGCTCGTAAAGCGGTTTCTCGGTGTCAGGATGGCTCTCGTACACGAGTGGCTCATCCAAAATGCCCCAATCGCCGGTTTCCTTCAGGTAGGCGGCCACAGCTAGAATCAGCCACAGAGGGTCATCGTTGAAGTTGCTGCCAACCTTTTCGTTGCCACGCTTGGTTAGTGGCTGGTACTGGTGGTATGCGCCGCCTGTCTCCAGTTGCGTAGCGGCAAGGTCCAGGATACGCTCGCGGGCCCGCGACGGAACCATGTGGACAAAGCCCAGCAGGTCCTGATTGGAGTCCCGAAAGCCCATGCCACGCCCTATGCCGGATTCAAAGAACGAGGCCGAGCGCGACAGGTTGAAGGTGATCATGTTCTGATAAGGGTTCCAGATATTGACCATGCGGTTGGTGTGGACATCCGGCGTGTCCACCTGGAAGATGCCCAACATACCCTCCCAATGGGCACGAAGAGACTTGAAGGCGGCCTCCACGTTTTCTTGGTCCAGATACCTGGCGATGATGGGCTTGACTGTTTGCTTGCTGATCGTCTGCGAACCAGGGGGATCGAACTTCTGATCGCGAGGGTTCTCGTGATAGCCCAGCAGGAAGATGATCTGGCGGGTCTCGCCGGGCTCAAGGGCGAGCCTGACGTGATGCGATCCCATCGGCACCCAACCGTGGGCCTCGGAATTAAACGAACGCCCACGCTCGACCGCCGCCGGATTGTCCCAGCCTCGGTACGGCCCCAGGAACACCTCGCGCTGCGTGTCGAACCCGGCCAGTTTCTCGGAGCAGGCAAAGAAGGCGAAATGATCGCGCCGCTCGCGGTATTCGGTCTTGTGGTAGATCACGCCCTCTTCGATCTCCACCTCGCCGATATTGAAATTGCGCTGGAAGTTGGTGGCGTCGTCCTGGGCATCCCACAGGCAAAACTCGATGCTGGAGAAAACCGAAAGGCTGGCGGGCTGCTGACGCCGATTGGTCAACGTGAGTTGCCAGATTTCCAGGCTGTCGTCCAGGGGGACGAAGTACCGGGTCTGGGCTTCGATCCCCTTGGTGGTGGAACCGATGATGGTGTAGCCCAGCCCGTGGCGGCAGATGTAATCCTCTAGTTCATGGCGAGTGGGCTGCCACGAAGGAGACCAGAACTCTCCTGTGTCGTTGTCCCGCAGGTAGATGTAGCGCCCGCCGCAATCGAGGGGGACGTTGTTGTAGCGGTAGCGCGTGAGGCGCCGCAGGCGTGCGTCCCGATAGAACAAATAGCCTCCGGCGGTGTTGGAGATGAGGCCAAAATAAGCCTCGCTCCCCAGGTAATTGATCCAGGGGAGCGGGGTGTCGGGCCGCGTGATCACGTACTCACGGCGTTGGTCGTCAAAGTGTCCGTAACGCATGGTCTCCTTCAGAGAGAATTCTCTTTGATGAAATCAATTAGCTCGTCGGCTTTCGCAAAGGCCAGACAGGTCACCGTGTCAGCCCCGCCGTAGTAGATGGCCATCCGACCGGTGGTGGCATCGGTCAGGGCGGCGCAGGGGAAGACCACGTTGGGCACGTCGCCAACCTGCTCATAGATTTCCTTGGGATGCAGCAGATACGGCTCGGTGCGGTAGAGCACCTTCCAGGGCTGGTGGATATCCAGCAGCGCGGCGCCCATCGAGTAGACGAAGCCGTTACACGAGGTCAGCACCCCATGGTAGAAGATCAGCCAGCCCTCGGTGGTTTCAATGGGGATGGGGCCGGCGCCAACCTTGGTTCTCTGCCAGCCGCCGGCGGGTCGCATGACCAGGCGGTGCTTGCCCCAATAGGTCATATCGGGGCTTTCGGAGTAGTAGATTTCTCCAAACGGTGTGTGTCCACGATCGCTGGGGCGGCTGAGGATAGCATAATTGCCATTGATTCTGCGCGGGAACAGGACACCATTGCGGTTGAAGGGCAGAAAGGCGTTCTCCATCTGATAATATGTTTCGAAATCGTAGGTGTACGCTATCCCGATGGTCGGCCAGCCCGCGAAGCTGTTGCACCAGGTGACGTAGTAGCGATCCTCGATCCAACAGACGCGGGGGTCGTAACCATAACCCCACTTCATCGGTTCGACGCCTTCGGCGGGTTGAAACCGGATGCGTTCGTTGTCGATCTCCCAATTCACCGCGTCCTTGCTGCGCCCGGCGTGGATCTGCATGGCTCGGCGCTTGTCGTCGCAGCGAAAGACTCCGCGGAACTCACCCTGATACGGTACCACTGCCGAGTTGAAGATGCTGTTGGACGAGGGGATCAGATCCCGCGGGATGATGGGATTCTTCGAGTAGCGCCAGACCACTTCGTTGCACTCATGAGGGCGCTCTTCCCAAGGAATGTTGGGCAGTTCGGGACCAATGATCTCTGCCTTTGACATTGTTTGTTTAGCCTCTATGGTCATGCCTCCCTTACATTGTTTCGTTCACGTGGCCATTCCTCCGCATAGCGGAAACACGCCACAGAATGATCACTTTCCGCGTCTAACAGCGTGGGCCTGTATCTGTCACAGCCTAGATCTTTGTCTGCGACTGGACACCTTTCGTAATAGACACAGCCACTGGTGAGCTCT
>CAYNWI010000377.1:0-2774 GCA_964400825.1 uncultured Anaerolineae bacterium
CGGTGACGGTCGTCTACCGGCGCACTCGCCAGGAGATGCCGGCTATCGAGGAGGAGATCGAAGCAGCTTTGGCCGAAGGCGTCATCCTGAAAGAATTGGCCTCTCCCACCAGGATCATTCTGAGGGAAGGCCGGGTTGCTGCCCTGGAGTGCGTGCGGAACGAGCTGGGAGAGCCAGGCGAGGACGGGAGGAGAAGGCCGATTCCCGTCGTCGGCAGCGAGTTCCAGATCGAGGCCGATTCCATTGTCATCGCCATTGGTCAGGTATTGGAAGTTGGAGGTTGGATCGTCTTTGACCCACTCACCCTGGAGACCAGTGTGCCGGGCGTTTTCGCTGGCGGCGACGCCGTGCGGGGACCAGCCACCATCGTCGAGGCCTGCGCCGACGGGAGGCGGGCCGCCGAGGCCATTTGCCAGCGGTTGGGGGTGCCGTTTGAACGGCCGTCGGTTTACCTTCCTGTGCTCTCTGGGGAAGACATTGTGCAAGTGAAGCGTGTCCGAACTAGGAAGGCCGCACAGCACGAGGCAGCGATGCTCCCGCCCGATCAGCGTGGCGGCTTCGACCTGGTAGAAGAGACCTTGACCGAGGAAGCGGCCCTGGCTGAAGCGGCCCGGTGTCTGCAATGTTCGACTCTGTGCGACAAGTGCGTGGAGGTATGCCCCAACCGAGCCAACTACACCTTCACCATCTCACCCATAAATCTGACCCTGCCAAAAGTCTCCTGCTGGCAGGGTCAACTAACGGTGACCGGGAAAGAGGTCTTCCAGATCGAGCAGTCTCGGCAGATCATCCACGTGGACGATTTCTGCAACGAGTGCGGCAACTGCGAGACCTTCTGCATCCACCACGGCAGACCCTACCAGGACAAGCCACGGCTTTTTCTCAGGGAAAGCGACTTTGAGCTGGAAGAGGATAATGCCTTCTATATCAAGAGCAGTGCGACAGGATGGACCATCAGAAGGCGGGAGGGCGGGAAGGAGGCGCGTTTATCTGTGGAAAACAGCGGCGACGAGGTGAGCTTTGAAAGCAATCTGCTGAAAATAGCGATCTCCGCTGCTGATTTTCAGATTAGGGCCATGAAGATGAAAGGGGATTTTCAGGGAGAGTTGTCCCTGGTCGGCGCGGCGGAGATGTACGTTATCCTCAAAGGTCTTTCCTCCTCCTTGTCTTTCCTGCCCTTTGAGGAGACGTAGAGCGAAAGTGTATCCCCAATCACAAAGTCACGGCCCAGAGCGCATAACTTGGCGGTAAAACATGAGCATTTCAGGTGCGCCAGTTGCGCTCTAACGAATGCTGTGTTATAATATGATACGATAAGGAAACGACGCAAACAGCCCGATTGATAGTTCGGGGAACGCATTCATGATCGGCTCGTCACCCCGTCAGTAGTAAACAGGAGCGTGATATGGCAGAAGAATATTTAGAAGAAGAAATGACCATCCTTACGGCGAAGGAGGCTGCTGAGTATCTGCGGGTGAGCTTATACACTCTGAGAAAGATGGAGAGCGAGGGGGGTTTGATGCCATTCCGCACTCCTGGCGGTCATCGCAGGTACAGCCTCGGGATGTTGGATGAATACCTCGAAAAAAGCCGCGAACCTTCTCGCCGCCGAGAGTCAGAGAGCGAGTCTGAAGTTAAGTAGCTAAAGGCGGCTGAGCCACTTGTGCAACTAGCGCAGGTGGCTTTTTGCTTTTGCCAAGTGGGGTGAATTCTGGTATACTATGGCTGGCGGTCAGGTAAAACTTGACTTTGACGAAAAGTCAACAGGAGTTTGCCGCCCCCCCAGGAGATGTTTATGAGTTCTAATCTCATAGCCGCCGAAACCCTGGCCCAGGCCATCCGCCAGGTAGCCAGAAAGGCGCACACCGAAGAAGACCTGCGTGTGGGAGTCGAACACGCCCTGAGCGCGACCTTGCAGGTGTTGGGGCTGACGGCTACGCCCGAATACGAAAAGACCACTCTCAGCGGATCGGCCGATGCCGTCTACGGCCACGCGGTCATCGAGTACAAGCGACCGGGCCGCCTGGCCGAAAAGGGGTTCCCCGCCAGGCTGGCCGAGCAGATCGCCAGGTACCTGACCGACCAGGCTCACCGTGCCGGGGGCCGGGCCAAACAGGCCGAAGCGTTGGAGAAGATGATCGGCATTGGGCTGGATGGGGAGCAAATCCTGTTCTTGCGCTACTCCGCCACCGGGCGCAAACGGGAGTCGCCTCTGCCGCCGCTGCCCGGCAGCCAAACGAGCTTTCTTGACGTAGACGAGTACGCAGGCGGCTTCCAGATGGTCGGGCCGGTGCCGGTGGGGCGGGAGAGCGTCGAACTACTGCTGCTCTACCTGCGCTCGCTCTCGCGCAAGCCACTCACGCCGGAAGCGCTGGCCGCCGACTTTGGTCCGCAGGGCGAGGTCGCGCCTAGCCTGGTCAACGTTTTCTACACCGCTTTGCAGGCCCACCGCGACCATCCCCGTGTGGCAACCTTTTTCGCCGAGTGGGATCGCATCTTCGGCATCGTCTACGGCGAGGAGTTGGGCCAAGCAGAAAGGGACGCGCCCGAACTGGCAGCCCTCTACCGGATGGTGTCGGGGGCTGAACTCAAGCCGCTTTTCTTTGCCGTCCACACTTACTACGCACTGCTGATGAAGTTCCTGGCGGTGGAACTGGCCTCGTTGCAGGGCGGCGCACTGGTGAGTTCGTTCGTCGCCGCGCTGCCCGCGATGCCGGACAAGCAACTGCGCCGCGAGTTGACCAATCTGGAGAACGGCGGCACCTTTGCCCTGC
>CAYNWI010000378.1:0-2759 GCA_964400825.1 uncultured Anaerolineae bacterium
GGGGCCGGCGAAGCGGCGCTGCCCTTGACGGAGCGGTTGTACCAGGAGACGGAGGGCAACCCCTTCTTCCTGATGGAGATCGTCAAGGCCCTCTTTGAGACGGGCGTGGTTCAACTGCAGGAAGGGGTGTGGACGGGCGATTTCGCCCGGATCAGCGAGGGGGAGATTCCACTACCCGTCAGCGTGAGCGAAGCCATCCAGGCGCGAGCTCACCGTCTGGACGAAAACGCGCAGGACGCGCTGTGCCTGGCGGCGGTGCTCGGTCGCGAGTTCGACTTTGAGCTGCTCAGCACCGCCTGGGGCCGGGGTGAAGAGGCGACGCTGGAGGCATTGGACGCTCTGCTGCGCCGACGGCTGCTCGATGAGGGGACCGGGCCACTAGGCCGTGACTACGCCTTCACTCACCACAAGATCCAGGAAGCCATCTATGTCGGGATGCCACGCCGACGCCAGCAGCACGCCCACGCACGGGTAGGAGCGGCGATGGAGAGTCTCTATGGCCCTGAGGCTGAGGCGCTGGCCGGCGAGATGGCCTTCCACTTCGAGCAAGGACGGCAGTTAGACAAGACCCTGACGGAGAAGGCCATCACCTACCGGCTTTTAGCAGGGGATCGGGCCCGCACGCTCTACGCCCATCAAGAAGCCATTGAACACTACCAGCAAGCGCTGGCGTTGCTGAAAGGGCAAGGCGAGTATGAGCGGGCGGCGCGGACGCTGATGAAGCTGGGGCTGACCTATCACAACGCTTTCGACTTCCGGCGAGCGCGGCAGGCCTACCAGGAAAGCTTCGCCCTGTGGCAGCGAGCAGGGAAGGTGGAGGTGGTTATTCCGCCACCACCTGCCCCCCACGCTCTCAGGGTGTTCTGGCTCAACCTGCCGACCCTGGATTCGACCATGGCGGACTCTGCCCCTTCCGCCGCTGTGATCAGCCAACTGTTCAGCGGGCTGGTGGAGAGAGGCCCTGAGCTAGAAGTTATTCCCGATTTGGCCCGAAGCTGGGAGGTGTTGGAAGGAGGACGCAAGTACGTTTTTCACCTGCGAGATGACGCGCGCTGGAGCGATGGAATCCCGGTGACGGCAGGGGACGTTGAGTATGCCTGGAAACGCACCCTGGATCCGTCGAGCGGATCGCCGAACGCCAGCTTGCTGTACGACGTGGCAGGAGCCAAAGCCTTCCATCGTGAGGAGGTCAGTTGGGAGGACGTGGGCGTCCGGGCGACGGACAAGGTCACGTTCGTCGTGGAACTGGAAGAGCTAACGGGCTACTTCCTTCAACTGCTCGGCCACCATGCTACCTTTCCGGTGCCCAGGCACGTGGTGGAGGCTCATGGCGAGTCGTGGACGAAGCTGGGAAATCTCGTCACCAGTGGGCCTTTCGGACTGGAGTCCTGGCAGCCAGGCGAGTCTATGGTCCTAGTGTACAACCCCGACTATCACGGTCAGGTCATGGGCAATACACAGCGAGTGGAACTGACGTTACTCCCTCTCAGGGAATGGCCCACCATATTGGACATGTACGAAGCCAATGAGTTGGATGTGATCCTGCGTCTTTGGCACATCCCGCCCACGGAGAGGGATCGCGTCCGGCTGCGGCACGCCGGGGAATACGTCTCAGTACCGGCGCTCCACACCGGATACGTAGGATTCGACGCCAGCCGGCCACCCTTCGACGACCCTCGGGTGCGTCGGGCCTTTGTCCTGGCCACCGACAGGGAAACGCTGGCCAATGTGGTCAATCGGGGCTACTGGTCTCCGGCCACGGGCGGATTCGTGCCCCCAGGGATGCCGGGACACTCACCAGGCATTGCCCTGCCGTACGATCCCGAAAGATCACGCCAACTCCTGGCAGAAGCGGGCTACCCGGACGGCGATGGCTTCCCCATTGTAGACGCGCTGACATTCCACGGCATCGAGACTTCGGTTGAGTACTTGCAGACGCAATGGCGGGAGAACCTGGGGGTAGAGATCCCGTGCCAGGCATTGCCGTTTGGGGAATATCAAGAGGAGCAGGACAAGGCCACACCCCACATGTTTATCAGTGCATGGCAGGCCGACTATCCCGATCCCGACGACTTCCTGAGGGTTGGCCTGCAGTGGGCAGGGATGGGGTGGTGGTGCGAAGCCTATGATGAGCTGGTGGAGAAAGCCAGGCGCGTTATGGATCAAGGGGAGCGGATGAAGTTGTACAGGCAAGCCGAGAGGATCCTGGTGGAGGAGGCCCCAGTCATGCCCTGGTGTCACATCCGCTGGAGCCTGCTGGTGAAGCCTTGGGTGAAAAGGTACCCTGTGTCGCCGATGCGACAGTGGTTCTGGAAGGATGTGATCATCGAGCCGCATTAGTTGCTGACGGCTACCCTTGCGAAAGTTAGAACAAACCTTCGCAAGGGTCTTTCTATTTAGAGGGCATATCCCCGGATCAACAGCGTGAACGGGGATATGCCCTCTTTTGCTTTCTTGCGCTCCAGACATGATCTTGCTTTGTGCATTTTTGAGACCTTTTTGAGACCTCCGTGCTATACTGTGGACAGATGACACCGGGCGAAACCAGGAGTCAAAAAAATGAAAGGAGTGGATATTCATGGAAAACCCAACCAAGTTGAAGCGAAGGCGGTGGGCGGTGCAGTTGGCGTTTGGTGGATTTTTGAGCCGGCAGAGGGTTTTTTCCCATAACCGGCGAATTGGGTTTGTTTTGGGTTTGTTTTTGAATTGCCCAAAAAGGCGGAAATTTATATAAGTCCTTTTTGAACAGGGGATTAGTT
>CAYNWI010000379.1:0-2750 GCA_964400825.1 uncultured Anaerolineae bacterium
CGCCTGATGGGGCAGTCCCGGGCAGCGATGGCATTCACGGACCCGCCGTACAACGTGGACTACGGGAACCACGGCGGGGCACCTCAGAGAGGCAGACGCACGGTAGCTAACGATAACCTGGGCTCAGAGTTCGAGCCCTTCCTGGAGAAGGCCTGCCGCAATATCCTGGATTTCACCGACGGCGCCGTCTATATTTGCATGTCCTCTTCCGAACTGCACACCCTGCAGAGGGCCTTTGTCTCGGCGGGAGGGCACTGGTCGACCTTCATCATCTGGGCCAAGAGCACCTTTACGATGGGGCGCTCAGACTACCAGAGGCAATACGAGCCAATTCTCTACGGCTGGAGGGAGGGAGCCAAACACCACTGGTGCGGCGACCGGGACCAGGGCGATGTGTGGCACGTGGAGAAGCCGACCTCAAACCCCCTGCACCCTACCATGAAACCACTGGCTCTCATGGAAAGGGCTATCCAAAACAGCAGTGAGCCGGGGGACAGGGTTCTCGACCTGTTCCTGGGCTCGGGCAGTACCCTGATCGCCTGCGAGCGGAGAGGCAGGGTCTGCTACAGCATGGAAATCAAGCCGCTGTATGTAGATGTTGCCAGAATGCGCTGGGAGGCCTTCACCGGAGAAAAAGCCCGGCGCTCGGAGGAGGGGAAAGAGTGATGGAACAGACACTATTGCCAGATGGTGTTGCACTGGCCGGAATAATCAAAGAAAAAGGCTCAAAAAGCCAGCCTGATCGCTTGACTTACCAGGCTTTCAGAGTGATGTATGCATCAGTAAGTATTAAGGAGGTGCGTAATGCCAATCGAAGACAGGAATCTGAAACCTGGGACCCACCTGGTGGGTCGGTACCACAAGCAGAGCCACTCTTGCGAAGTGGTCGAGGGGGAAGGCGGCAAGCTCCGCTACCGTCTGGCGGACGGCCGGGAGTTCAAGAGCCCCTCGGCGGCGGGGATGGCCATCACAGGACATGCCTGCGATGGGTGGGTCTTCTGGAGCGTGGAGACGGCCACTGCGCCCCAGCCTACCGAGAATTCCCCATTGGAGACCCAACAGACCACAGAGACCGCCGGGATCACACCCGGCGATGGCGGGCACGACGAGGCATCGGTCCCTGCGACAGTACCTGCCCCGGCGGCGGAGCAGTCGGACGCGGCCAAGAAGGGCTTCTTCCGGACACCCAATCAGAAGGGCGTACCGGAAGGTCAGACCCGCTGGTACTGCCAACAGTGCGGCAAGAGCTTCCTGGCTGCTGCAGACCAGACGCCCCAGGCTTGCCCGCAAGGTCATCAGGCCGGCTAACCTCACCTGAAAATCACATAGCGACCAGCAAACAGGCTCCCCTGCGCGGGGGCCTGTCTTGCTTTGTAGTAATGGAGACCACCAGGGCCTCGACCAGCAGAGGTGGCGCAAAGTGATACGCCGGCAGTGTGCCTTCCGTCTTCCATCGGGCGAGCCATGCCGGGCAGCTCCTCTCAGGGACGGTGATTTCTGCCTGATGCACTCCCCGGAGCATGCCCAGGAGGTGCAGGAGGCCCGCCGTCTGGGCGGCCTGAGGCGCAAGCGCGAGGCCACCCTCTCCGGCGCCTACGACTTTGAGGGCCTGGAAACGGTGAGCGGCATCCGCCGCCTTATTGAGGTCGCCGTTCTGGACACGCTAGGCATGGAGAACAGCATGTCGCGCAACCGGACTCTGGCCTACCTTGCCCAGGTAGCGTTGCGTACGCTGGAGGTAGGCGACCTCGAAAAGCGGATATCTGTATTGGAGCAGGCGATCCACGGAAGGCACGGCATCACCGCTGGTAAATCGGTATTTGAAGAAGCCCCAGCTCTCCTGGAGGCAGGCGAGGAGGAATCGAAATGAGACAGGACAAGCGCCTAGACAGAATCGAGGATCACCTGACACCCAAGCAGGTGGCCCTGGTGTGGCTCAAGGAGACCAACCGCCATGCCAACATCATGGAATACATCAAGTATCTGCAAGACCAGCCCGAAGCGGTTCGGCCTATACCCCGTCTTACCGATCAGGTGGCGCGGGCTACCCGGGAGGCCATGAAGGGCCAGCCCCGGGAGGCCATGACGGGCCAGCCCCGGAAGGCCGTAGAGGCGGCCGTGCACCGGGCGGAGCGGGACGTATGTTTCCTGCTCAAGCTGCACCACCAGGTAAACGGTCACCTGATGATGGAGGAGAGAGTATGGGGCGTTATCTTCGCCGCCCTGGAGGGAGAACTCCGGGCTATTACCTGGGAGGATTTCTACCGGCATCTCATCAACAAAATGGCCGGTATGTCCAGCCGTGAGATCCCCTACCCCCTGGAGCCGGAAACTGCCAGCGCGGTGAGCACAGCCATCCACAACCACGTGACCACCTGGGATGAGCTTAATGAGGACACCATCGACGAATGGCTTTATAACCACCTCCTCGACCAGGGTGCACGGGAGCTCCCCGAAGGAGTCTATAAGTATGATGATAACGGGCAATGGGAACCCCTGGTGGATACCGGCAATGAGAAAGAGGTGCGGGACTGCTTCAAGGACGACGCCGAGTTCGAGCGCTTCAAAGCCGGCGAGGATTACAGCAAAGGGCTGGCTAGCATCACAGACGCCGATTATGACGCACACTATGGCCGGATGGTGACGGCTATCCAGGGACTGATGGACTCAGGCCAGGTGCAAGGGGGCGCCTCAGTATATCTGGAGACCGTGCCGATGCCCTTCCTGCAGGCTGCGCCCCTGGTCGAAGG
>CAYNWI010000380.1:0-2748 GCA_964400825.1 uncultured Anaerolineae bacterium
GCGGCTTGTGCACCTCGCCGGAGTCATGCCGCAGGCCGGTGAAGCCCAGCACGAACGGCAGCTCCGAAACGTAATCGGCCAGCGGCTCGATGGTGGCGAAGAGTTCCGCCTCGGCATGGCGGTAGAACTGCTTGCCTCCGAAGTCCATGTAGTTCAAGCCGCCAAAGGTGCACATGTAGGCATCCTGGTAGCCGCACACCACCTTGAGATAGTTCAACTCAATGTAGCGGGCTCGCTCGGCCAGTTGGTACAGGCTGGGATGCTCCCCCTGCCAGGCCAACAGCGCTTGCAGCAGAGCCACCACCAGCGCGGTGGACCCCGACAGCCCGCTGCGCAGGGGGATTTCGCTCTCGTAGCGCACGCGGCATTTCAGCGGCGGCAGGCGCATGTAATCCAGGATAGCCCGCGCCAGGTCGAAGTGGTCACGCCGGGGACGCAGATCATCTCGGCTGGCAATCCGGCACTCCTGACTCCGCCCCCCCTCTTTCCCCCCCAAAGTTGGGGGGGATGAAGGGGGGGCGCCTCCTGCTTCCTGCTTGGTCTCCAGCACCAGTTCCGAGGCCGGGGTTATGGTCACTCGCGCCCGCATCCCCACCGAACATGACAGCACCGCCCCGCCGTACATGTCGGTCGGATTGCCGATGATCCCGGCCCGGCCGGGCGCTGAACAGACTACTCGTCGCTGATCAGAGCTCATAGGCTTTGGCCTTGATGTATTTGCGCACCAGGTAGCCGTACCGTTCGTCGGCCAGGGCGAAATCAATGAAGGTGTGGAAATAACTCTCGAAATTGCCCACGTCGTAGCGGCGCTGATTGGGAGAGAAGAGCCAGACGTACACCGGCTGTTCCATGTGGATCAGTAGCCTGATGGCGTCGGTCAGTTGGATTTCTCCGCCCTTGTCCGGCAAGGTGCGGTCGAGGGCCTCGAAGATGGCGGGGCTGAAGACGTAGCGTGCCGCCACGGCCAGGGTGGTCGGAGCTGTGCCCGGCGAGGGCTTTTCCACGATGTCAGTGATGGCCACCGGCTCGCCGGGGGGAGGCTCGGCGCCATTAATGCTGACGATGCCGTATCGAAAGGCCTCTTCTGGAGGCACCTTTTCCACGGCTACGATAGCAGCCGCCCCAAGATCGCGATGGGCCTTCATCATGGCCCGCAAGGGGGCAGCCGGATCCTCGGCTGCGATGAGAGAATCTCCCAGGGCCACCACACAATCGTCGTCGCCTGCGAAATCAGCCCCCAGCGACACCGCGTGGCCCAGCCCCTGGGGCATGCTCTGCCGGGTGTAGAAGAAGCTCGACTTGCCGGCAATGTAGGCCAGGTCTGCCAGGAGCGCTTCGTTGCCGGCATCTTTCAGCGCCGACACCAGCTCCGGATCGTCATCGAAGTGGTCTTCGATGGTCCGCTTACGGCGGCCAGTGATGAGAAGCAGTTGGCGCAGGCCGGCCTCCTGCAACTCCTCCACCACGTATTGCAGCACCGGTTTGCGCCCCACCGGCAGCATCTCTTTGGGCTGCGACTTGGTGGCCGGCAAGAGTCGGGTGCCCAGTCCGGCGGCTGGGACGATTGCTTTGGTTATCGGTTGAGTCATCGTCCATTCCCTCCCTAGTTCTCATGAGGCAGGGGAACTCGGGGAAACTCAGAGGGCGTAGCAGTTCCCCTTACCTCACAAAAGGCGATAGGTGCCGCTGGAAGTGCGACACCAGCATTGTGTAGTAGACTTCTTCATGGTCTCGCAACGCCGTCAGCAGTTGGTCGCCAAACCGATCCAGCATCGAGCCGAAGGTTACATGCAACACTTGCCGCGCGTCGAACTGGTCTAGCAGGGCAGAGAGATCCGGATCAGCCAGAGCGTCTGGCGCTGGAACCTGGGTCAGGTCGGCTGAGACGTGATAGGTGGCGCGGTCTTCGGGATAGCGCTCGATGGCATAGGCCAGGATTCCCCGGAACAGTACCGGCTCCACTTGCGCCACCACGCGCAGCGCCTCCAGGTAGCTGGTGCCGGCCGTCTTGAGATGCACCAGTCCGCGCGTTTGCCGGGCGATGATGGAATAGATGCTGAACTTGTCCGACCCGGAGTGAATGCTGAGCTTGTACGGCCCCAGGACGCGGGCAATGGCAGCGTGCTTAGCGATCTCTGCCTCAAACACTTTCAGATCGCCGATGTAATCCACGCCCTTTTCGAAGCGGCCGACGTAGCGCGGAGCCAGGCTCACCCACTGCACGCCCAGCCGCTTGAGTTCACTGGCGATGAAGAAGTGCTCCTCAATCGAGGTCGGCGTCTCCGTCTCGTCCACCGACATCTCCAACTCGAAGTTCCCGGTTTGGGCGGCCAGGTGGCGATACATGCGGACGGTGTGGGCAATGGCCCGACTGTACTTGCACGCAGCCTGCAGCAAACCAGTCTCGTCAAACTCCAGCGTGAAGGTCTCTACCTCAAAGCGACGGCCCAGGTAACGTCTCCGCAAGTCGTCGGGCGTGTCTTCCAACTCAGCCCACGGCAGGGCAATGAATTTGGGATTTGGGATTTGGGATTTGAGATTTCGAATGGTGTTGTCCACGTGGTCGCCGGGGTCAATGGTGAAGAAGGTGTAACCGGCCGCCACGCACAGGTCAACGTCCTCGGCGGTCTTGAGGTGATCGGCGTCCGCGCCCCACGGCTGGCGCCAGCCCTCCTGAAAGATGCCCCACAGGGCGTCGTCCATCACCTGCTGGGGCGTGCGGCCGGTGCGGGCGTTCTCGCGCATGGA
>CAYNWI010000381.1:0-2737 GCA_964400825.1 uncultured Anaerolineae bacterium
GTCTCGAACTCCATGTCTTCGTCCCGCTCCAACTGTTCCACAAACTGGATGAACGCTTTGTTCCCAATCACGTCAACCCGCTCCTGGAAGGTGGGATCGCCCGGCCTGCCCCGGAACATCAACCGCAAGCCCCGGCCAATGGTCTGCTCTGGCAGGATGTTGGCCTTGGCGGTATAGGGACGTAGCCCCACCACCACGGTGACGCTTTGCACGTCCCACCCTTCGCGCAGCATCAGGACACTGACAATGGCGTTGATGGGACTGGTGCCGGAGTCTATTTCCTGGGCAGCCTGGCGAGCAGCTTCAAGATCTTTTTGGGAAACGTCCCCTTGCCTATCAATGTGAATCACCAGTAGCTTGTCCCCGGCAAACTCACCCGGGTATTTGGTGCGGAGATAGTTGGCCACCTCGTCGGCCTCTTTGGTTTTGTTCATCATTACAAAGAGGACTGGCTTGCGCTTGAGGGGAGCCAGTTGGTCGCGGTATTCGCGCCACCGTTCCACTCCGGCGGTCAGATAAGCCTCGTAGCGAACACTAGGAATATCCGAGGGAGCTTCTCTAATACGCTTGGCAATACCCTTGATAGGGCGCTTGGTGACGTTGTCCAGAATGGCTTGTTTGAGGGGATAATCGAAGACGGTCCAGGTAAAAAGCGAGCCTTTGCTGTAGCGAGGCGTGGCCGTCATGTCGAGCTGAATGACGCCACGCCCCCCTTCTATCCCCCCCAACCCTTCGACCTTGCTCAGGGCAGGCTTTGGGGGGGAGGCAAGAGATGCGTGCAGGCGGCGGATGGTCTTGCTCCATTCGCTTTCCTCATCGTGGGTGTGGTGGGCCTCGTCGTTGGCTACCAACACCGGCCCGCCCCGTGCAATGATGCGGGTGTCGAATGGGTCAACCTGGATCGTCTGGGCCGGCGGCTTGGGGCCAAGCATGGTGGTCATGATCTCCGGTTCGTCGGCGGCGCCAGCGGTGTCGCCCCCTTCGTAAAGCTGGTGAATGTTGGTCAGATACAACGCCCCCTCAGAACTGGCTCGCTCGCTATCCCCACGCACATAGAAGTCCATATCCCAAAAGATCTTTAGCTCGGATGGAATCATGGGGTCGGTGTGAAAGATTCGCCCGCCCGCAAAGTCGAGGCGCAGCCGCTCAAAAACGATGACATTGGGCGCGATGATCAGGCTGGTCTTGGCGTAGTTGTCCGCGTCTTCCAGGACGGCATTGAAGTATTGCCAGGCGACGGCCAGAGCGATGATTTTGGTCTTACCGCTGCCGGTGGCCATTTTGATGCAGTAGCGCGGGTAGTCATCATATTGCAGCAGCCGCAATTGGCCCGCTGTCTGAGATGCGGCCTGGGCGTAGGTCTCGATCAGGTCTTTGTGGCGACGCTTGTGGGCGACTTCGTACAGGTAAACCAGGGTTTCAATGGCCTCGCGCTGGAAATAGAAATACTGAAATTTGTCGCCGTTAGCCAGGCGATGGTCGGTATGGAACCAGTGGTTAAGCAGGATTTCAGTGGTTGGGGTCGCGCCCTTGTAGCCATCGGCCACCCAATTCCGCACCTCCTGGCGAATGGCAGGGACGCAAGGGGCGGTTTTGAGGGCCAGTTCCAAAAGGGCTATTTGGGCCGGATGTGTTTTCTTTTTACGGGGCATCGTCAATGGGCCTCCTTGTTGTCAGAGAGAGCAGGATTTTCGGAATGAATGGATTGGATGATCCTTGAATTCTGTTGATCTTGCTCTTCTTGTGTGCTCCCATCCGTTAATTCTGCTAATCTTGCTCTTTCCCTACGCCCTCACAAACACGGGCTCCAAGTGAATGGCATCGAAGTTAGCCAGAATGCCCAACTGGATGTCGCACTGCCGCATCCAGTCTTTCAAGCTATCCAGGTGAATGTCACTGATGTCGCCGATGGCCACGGGAAAGACCATGATTCTACCTTCGACCACGATGTGACCAAAGGCCACGTCGCCTATCACAATGCCTTTGTAAGTCACTTGCATTCGCTTAGCGGGTTTGACCGCCAGACCACGCAACCCAAATTCGTGGTAGCTGGCATTGGCGTAGATGCGATGGACGAAGCCTGCTCCCAGAATGGTGTGCACTTCATACAACCCGCCCACGATCTGATAGGCCAGGTCGGGATAGAGCCAGTCCGGGGAGGGAACAATCCCTTGCTTTTCACGGATGGCGGCTGGTCGCTTGGCAGGATTGAAATAGAGGCGGTTGAATTCTGGCTCTTTGCTCCCAAAGTTGAGCAACAACCCCACCAGCTTGTCAATGGCTTTCAGGTAGGAGATACACTGCGCTTTGTGCAAGCGTGTCAGTCGCTCCGCCACTTTGATCTCTACGCCGACTTCCTGGGCAACGAATAAATCTAATCGCTGCACACCGACTAGGCGCTCCTTGTAGAGAATCCGATACTCGTCCTGCTGTGTGACTGTCCTGCCTCGCAGGCGCAATTCCTCCACCATCGCTCGCTCGCAGATGTACTCCGGATAGGTGCGCGGAGTGTGGTTATAGACCTCGTAGTAAGCGCCAATGATGTCGCTGGTCAGTTCGTGATGGATGAGTTCTGGCATGGATGTATCCCTCTACGATAAGAGCAGGATTGGCGGAATGGGCGGATTCTTTGTCCTTCCGTGGATCTGGCTCTTTGCGCTTAGAGCAGGATTCACAGGATGAGCGGATTCTTTGTCCTTCCGTGGATCTGGCTCTTTGCGCTTAGAGCAGGATTCAC
>CAYNWI010000382.1:0-2726 GCA_964400825.1 uncultured Anaerolineae bacterium
GTCGGCTCGGCCGGTTTGGGCGTCGGTGTCGGTGGAACGGGTGTCGGTGTGGGCTTGGGCGCACAGGACGCCAGCACCAAACCGACGACCAAAGCAATCGCTAATACTGTGATTAGCCTTTTCATTGTCTATCTCCTCCTAAAGAAATATTGGGGCCAACGAGTCACCAACGAATCGTTAGCCCGGAAAAACCGATATGCAGGTTCGATACCCATCACCTCCTTCTCAATAAATCGCTGGCCCTACGGGCAGGGGCTCGCCTGAGCCCCGCACGATTGACGCACGACGAGTTCGGTCTGCAAGAGTATCTCTTGTTCCTCGACCGGCCCGCCGCCGATTAACTGGATCAACAGCGTCGCGGCCCAATAGCCCAGGTCGTAGGCTGGCAATTGCACCGTTGTCAGCGGTGGGTCCACATAGTGCGCCAACTGCACGTCGTCGAAGCCCACCAGCGCAACATCGTCGGGGATGGTCAGCCCGCGCTGTTTGATCGCCACCAACGCGCCAAAGGCCACCAGGTCACTGGCGACGAAGACAGCGGTAGGAGGTTCGGACAGATCAAGCAACTGATTCATCGCCACGCGGCCGCTCTCCTCGCGGAAGTCTCCGTAGCACACCAGTTCTTCGTCGAAGGGGACGCCGGCCTCCTCCAGCGCCTGGCGGTAACCGGCCAGCCGATCACGGGCGGCGGTATAGGCCAGTGGGGCGTTGGTGATCATCCCTACCCGCCGATGCCCCAGGCCGAGCAGGTGATTCGCCGCCCGTTTCGCCGCTCCGACATTGTCCACATCCACAAAAGGAATGCCTGAGCCGGGCAACTGCCCCAGGAGCACCACCGGGAAGCTCTCGGCCCCCAGGCGCAGGAGCTGCTGGTCATCCAAGCGGGGGCCGGAGAAGATGATGCCGTCGGTGTGCTTTTCACGCACCAGGCCGATGTAGGCTTCGGGTGCGGTCACGTCTTCCACAGAGTGCAGCAATACGCGAAAGCCACTCTGTTGGATGGCATCCCCCACGCCATGCAGCACCTCGGGCAGGAAGGCGTCGGCGAAAACGCGGTCGGGGCTCTGGCAGAGGACGAAGCCGATAGTGTGGGTGCGGCCGCTGGCGAGAGTGCGGGCAGCCGCATCGGGGTAGTAATTCAAGCGGTGAGCTACTTCGAGGATACGCTGACGGGTCTCTGGACTGATTCGCGTGCCGGGGACATCGTTGAGCACGAGGGAAACGGTCGTGCGGGATACGCCGACCTCTTCGGCGATCTGACGCTGAGTGGGACGGGAACGGTGCACAGATTACCCCCTCTCGCACTGATAACTCGGTTTAGTAACACGGGTCAGTAACACGTATTATTATAACTCAAAAAAGGGAGTTTGTCAATAGGGGGCGGGGCACAAGAAGTAAATTTTAAGGTTGAGGGACTGTTGCCTGACAGTAGATAGCCAGAGTGTCGACTCTAGACTTCGGAGGTTTGCTGGTGGCATCGCGCCTGCAAACCCCCGAAGTCTGGATCGCCCTCTTAAGCTGACACTTATGGCAGCCTGTCTAGCGAATGGCCTTCTCTGTCTGGGGGTCGAAGGTGTGCATGTTATCCATGTTCACCACAATCTCGATCGTATCCTCTATCCTGACGCCGGTCCGAGGGTCAAACCGAGCTACGAAGCTTTTCTCCCCTAGCAAGAAATGCACCAGAACCTCATTACCCATCAGCTCCGTCACATCCACCTGGGCCTTGATCTTACCTGCCGTGATGTCGGGGGGAGTGAACTGGGGGTCATGGAGGTCATCGGGCCTTATGCCGAAGACAACCCTCTTGCCTTTGTAAGGAAGGAGCTTTTGCAATTTCTCCTGGGGAACTTTCAGGCGGAAAGTACCACCATCCACGTAAAGGTCCCCCTCCTCGCCCACCAGGGTGACATCGAAGAAGTTCATGGCTGGGCTGCCGATGAACCCGGCCACGAAGAGGTTGGCGGGGTAGCCATAGAGGTTCTGAGGGGTATCCACCTGCTGCAGGATGCCGTCCTTCAACACTACAACCCTCGTCCCCATGGTCATAGCCTCCACCTGGTCGTGGGTCACGTAGATGAAGGTCGTCTCAAGCCGATGGTGGAGCTTGGAGATCTCGGCCCTGGCTGCCACCCTCAGCTTGGCATCCAGGTTCGATAACGGCTCGTCCATAAGGAAGACCTTGGGCTCCCTGACGATGGCTCTCCCCACCGCCACCCTCTGCCTCTGGCCGCCAGAGAGCTGCTTGGGCTTGCGATTCAGAAGCTCACCGATCTCAAGGATGCGGGCCGCCTCCTTCACCCTCCTGTTAATCTCGTCCTTGGGGGTCTTCCGCAGCTTCAGCCCGAAGGCCATGTTGTCGTAGACGCTCATGTGAGGGTAGAGGGCGTAGGACTGGAAGACCATAGCGATGTCGCGGTCCTTGGGGGGGATGTCATTGACCAACTGGCCTCCAATGTAGAGGTCGCCCTCGGTGAGATCCTCCAGCCCGGCCAGGAGGCGGAGGGCAGTGGTTTTGCCGCATCCTGAGGGGCCTAAAAGAACCAGGAACTCTTTGTCGGCGACCTCCATGTCCAGATCATTGACGGCCACCACATCGCCAAAACGCTTGGTCACATGCTCATAGGTTACATCTGCCACCGGATTCTCCTTTCTCCTTTTTTGATATAGGTGCGGCCTAAGTTACCGTCTTGAGACTCGGTTCATCTATTAGACGAAGTTTTTTT
>CAYNWI010000383.1:0-2722 GCA_964400825.1 uncultured Anaerolineae bacterium
AAGAATATGCTAGCTTGAACCAGAAGCAACTGCTGGATCTGGTATACCGGCTGTATCCGGAGTATACTGTCAACACCGAGCGGAAATAGTGATGAACAGTTTCGAACCCGCCTACCTCAACCTCCTCCGCTCCGGCGAGCTGAGGGAGCGGGCCAGGGAGGCATACAAACGCCTGGAGGCTTGCGATGTCTGCCCCAGGGAGTGCGGCGTGAACCGAAGGGAGAGCACCAAAGGTGCCGTCTGCCGCACGGGGGAGAGGGCGGTGGTCTCCAGCTACAACCCCCACTTCGGGGAGGAAGCCCCCCTGGTGGGCAGGGGCGGCTCGGGGACGATTTTCTTCGCCTGGTGCAACCTCAACTGCCAGTACTGCCAGAACTACGAGATCAGCCAACTGGGCCAGGGGCGCGAGGTGGAGCCGGAGGAGCTGGCCGCCATGATGCTGCACTTGCAGGATTCGGGCTGCCACAACGTCAACTTCGTCTCCCCCACCCACGTGGTGCCCCACATCCTGGCCGGGCTGCTCATCGCCGCCGAGGCCGGCCTGCGCCTGCCCCTGGTCTACAACACCGGCGCCTACGATTCGCTGAAGACGCTGGCCCTGCTGGACGGCATCGTGGACATCTACATGCCCGACATGAAGTACGCCGACGCCGACGTGGCGCTGCGCTATTCGAAGATAAAGAACTACCCGGCCATCAACCAGGCGGCGGTGAAAGAGATGCATCGCCAGGTGGGGGACTTGGTTCTGGACGAGCGGGGGGTGGCTTGGCGAGGGCTGCTGGTGCGCCACCTGGTGCTTCCTGAGGGACTGGCCGGCACGGCTGAGATCGTCAAGTTTCTGGCCCAGGAGGTCTCGACCAACACTTACCTCAATGTGATGGACCAGTATCGCCCCTGCTACAAGGCCCACGAGCTGCCTCCCCTGAACCGCCGCACCAGTTCTGAAGAGTACGCGGAGGCGGTGCGGCTGGCTGGCGAAGCAGGGCTGAATCGGCTGGACGAAAGGAGAGCCAGATTGATCTGGCTGTGGAGATAAGATGAGCTTAAAAAAGAACCCTGCGCGACTAGCCTGGATGATCCTCTCCATTGCCTTCGCCGTCTTCTGCTTCCTGGCGGCGGGCATTCCCCTGGGCATCCGCTGGTACGTTATCAATGCTACCCAGGTGCACAAGACATCCCTGGCAGCCGTCAGGGGCACGGTTCAGGTGCAGGAGCCAGACGCAGTTGGTCCCATGGCCGTCATAGCTACCAAGGACGATGTGCCTGAGGGATCCACCATCACCACCGACGCCACGTCGCAGGCTTTCCTGGAGTTCTTCGAGGGCAGCACCTTGTACCTCTACAACAAAACCCAGGTGGTCATCCAAAAGACGCAGTCGCCCAGATTCGGCCTCAGCTCCAAGCCCAACACCATCGCCCTGGAAGTGACCGGGGGGAGAGCCAGGATCGGTGTTGCGCCGTCAATGGCATCTCCCCTGAACTTCCAGGTGCAAACCCCTCACGCCGCAGTCGAGTTGGAGGAAGATGGGAGCTATTCGGTGGAAGTGAGCAGCGAGGAATTCCAGTTGACGGTGCGTGACGGCCGGGCGAGGGTCATGGCCATGGGGAAGGCGGTAGAGTTGGGGCAGGGGGAGAGGACAACGGTGGAAATAGGCAGGGAGCCGCTAGGGCCTCTGCCAGCGGAGCGAGACCTCATCGTCAACGGCGATTTCAAGGAGCCGCTGACGGTGGGCTGGAGAGACTATCATTCACAAGTTGACCCCGACGAGGTCAGCGGCAAAGCTGAAATCCTAATCATGGGTGATCGCCAGGCGGTGCGTTTTTGGCGCATGGGGAAGGCTGCCAACCACGGGGAGACGGGAATCATCCAGGTCATTGACAAAGACGTCCGCGATTTCACCTCCCTGGAGCTGTACATCTCAGTCAGACTGCTGGACCAAAGCCTCGCGGGCGGAGGCACCTTGAGCTCTGAGTTCCCCATTATCGTCCGCCTGGACTACAAGGACCCCAACGGCAACGATAATTTCTGGACCCATGGATTCTACTTCAAAGACCCCATTGAGAACTGGCCCATCATAGATGGCGAAAAGATCCCGCGCTACGTCTGGTACCCCTACGAGTCGCCCAACCTAATGGAGCAACTGGGCGATGTCAAGCCTGCCCATATCACATCAATCCGCATCTACGCCTCAGGCTGGGACTACCAGAGCATGGCCTCGCAGGTACAACTGCTGGCTAAGGAATAATTCCGTGAAACGTGAAGCGTGAAACGTGAGCTATGTCGGCTCCTTTACGCTTCACGTTTCACGTTTTACGCAACTGCTTCACGTAAAGCCCTCGGATGTGGTTGAAGAGGGCGATGAGAGGCGAGCTGGAGTAATCGGGATAAGTCCACGGCCAGCCGCGGAAGGTGCCGTCGCGAAAGTGCAGAGTTACCTCAGCGTAGATGCCCCGGCCCAGATAGATGCGGTGAGCGTGATTCTTGGTGGTGGCCAAGACCAGCTTGGAGTGGGAAACGTAGCCAGGGTCAATGTTGATCCGCCGCTTTCCCCCCACCGCCCATTCCATCTCCAGAGCGTTGGTCCGCAGCTTGATTTCCGCCAACTCGCCCGGATGCACGAACTCCTCGAAAGCCACAAACCTCCGCTTCAGGTTCTCCCCAAACTCTGCCGCGTAGTAGGTGGTATGGTCAAAGGACAATAGCTCGCTCTCGTAGTCAACG
>CAYNWI010000384.1:0-2721 GCA_964400825.1 uncultured Anaerolineae bacterium
CATCGTGGCGAACCAGGCCTGGGCGACTGGTACCTGGTATCACGTGGCCGGGACTTACGATGGCAGTGATATGCGCCTCTATCTGAATGGGTCGCTGCAAGGCTCGCCGCTCTCGGCTACGGGCACAGTGACCACGGGAAATGGGGTGCGCCTGAGTCATTCCAGCAACACGGAAGCCCTGGACGGCCTGCTGGACGACGTGCGCATCTACAACCGGGCGCTCTCGCTCACCGAAATCCAGGCGTTGGCGGCTGGGAATCATCCAGAGACCTCCATCGCCACCACCACCCTGGGCGCGGCCCTGGACGTGAACGGGGATCTGACCCTCAACAGCGGCACGCTGGATGCTTCGGCCAGCAATTGCAGCGGCGCGGCCTGCCCAATCAACGTCGCCGGAGATTTCACCCGCAATGGCGGCGTTTTCACCCACAACAACGGGCTTGTTACCTTCGATGGCAGCAGCCCTCAAACCCTGGATGTTGATACCAATGGCATTCGCTTCTACGATGTGACGGTGAACAGCGGCGCAACCCTGGTCGTGCAGCGCGACTTTTTGGCCGATGGGACGCTCACGAACAATGGGACCCTCCAGCAAACCAAAGAGATTCCTAGCGGCACGGGGGCTGGTTTCTTTACGATGGACGATTACGGCGGCTTGATCATCAATAACGCTTTTGGCGGCGACGATATGGGTGCGACCACCGTCACCATCCGGGGGAACCAGGATTGCACGACCAACCCTGACGAGACTGTGAAGCGCTGCTTCGACATCGCGCCCGGCAACACCAGCGGCCTGGATGTCCTGATGGAGTTTCGTTTTCTCGGCAGCGAGTTGTCGGACAACGATTGTGATGCTCTGAACGTCTATCATTGGAATGGCAGCGCCTGGGCGGCTGCCGGGACGTTGGATACCGATTGGGGCTACGACGGGCGGGTCTGCGCAGATGAAGGCTCGGATCCGTTCTACTCCGTGCGGGTGATACACGTGACCAATTTCTCGCCCTTCGTGCTCAGCGACGACGAGGAGCCCGGCGGCAACCCCACCGCTGTCACCCTGCGCAGCCTCATCGCCCGCTCGGGGCTAGAAACCAGGTTTCTGGGAGAAACCTGGTTTCTGGGGACGCTGGTGGCGCTGGGTGCGGTTGGCATGCTGCTGTGGGTGCGGCGGCGGACGTAATCACAAGACCTTCGTGGCTCGGCAGTGAGAGGACAACCCTCAACCGCATGGCTTGAGCTCGGGCCGAAAGCCCCCAGGCTCGGCAGCGCAGGCCCATGAAACAAAGGCTTGACAAAGCCGAGATTATACTGTATGATAACCATACTTCCACCACCAGACACTCAACATTCGGAAAGGCCAGAGAATCGTGCGTCAGCCCTTCCCCTCAGAAGAGTACATCACCATCGTTGACAACAAGGGGCGCGAGAAGGTGCAGCGCATTGAGTTTGTCGTTCGGGATGTGCGCGGGGAGGATGTGTACGTCACCGCTGACGGGTTGACCTACACCGAAGATTCACTGGAGGCCAAAGATCAAAGCTACCTCATTGAGAAGCTGAGCAGCCTTTCAGGCATTCTGACGCAGCCTGACATCGTGATTTGGGACCCGGCCGAAGCACCTGGTGACACCCTGATCTACTACAAGCGCCTCTACATCGCAGCTTTCCGTCGGCACAAAGTGGTAGCCGCCATCGTGAAAGTCCGACGAGGCATCAAGTTCTTCTACAATCTGCATGTTCAAGAAAGTGGGAAGGTCAAAGGTCTTTCGGTCGTCCCGCCGTCGGAGATCGAAGTCTGGTACATCGCACCTCGGGTCAGACGGCGGCAGTTCGGCTTATAGTGGCAACGAGAGGTGACGTTTATGAGACAATTGAGATTTCTTTTCCAAGAACCGGGATTGATAGAAGCAGTTGTCTTCGACCGAGACATCCCTCGGAGCAAGACGGGGCTCGATACCGCAGGCTACCGCTCACTCTGGGTGGCCGATCTCATGGTGGATTACGATCCTCGGAGCGGCAGGCCCTACGCTTTTATGAGTTCCAGCTTCGACAATACTTATCCTCTGGTCATCTGGGCCCTCAAATTCCACATGGCCGACGAACTGTTCGATGTGCCCCAGGCCGGCCTGGCGGCCGTGCCCCTGCACGAGGCGTTCAGTTGGGCCTATGCCCACTTTGTCCTGGAGGATCAAATGCCCACTGTCCAGCCGGAGGGCCCGTCCAAACCGCGGAGTCTGGCCCGTCAGGTACTACGCTATGCCGCCACTACAGCGTGAGAGAGATGGGAGCAAGCGGAGGTTACGTTGGTAGCCCTTGACAAACCGTCGCAAAGGACTTACTCACAATGTAGACATCCAGAAACACTGAGGTGATTCCCTATGGCCAAAACTCTTGACATCAAAGAGGCTCGTGCAATTTATGGTCCAGACTTGCCAGGCCCGGAGGAAGTGGCCAAAGGCCCCGTGGTCATACGAAGAGAGGGCAAGCCTTATGCTGTCGCCATCCCCCTGGACGATTATCGCCGCTTTCAGGAGTGGCGCGAAAAAGCCGAGCGTGAGGCACGAATCCAGGCTCAGGACGAGGCCCTTCGACAGGCCCAGGACGAGGCCTGGGAGAAAGAACGCGCTGCCTTCCATCGCCTGAAGCCCCAACTCATGCAGACGCATAAGGGACTCTACGTAGCCATCCACGGCGGCCAGGTGGTAGACGCCGATGCAGACAATCTGG
>CAYNWI010000385.1:0-2710 GCA_964400825.1 uncultured Anaerolineae bacterium
CCGGCCCTACGCTGGCTGTTACTTTCTTCAAATGTTAAATTTGTCAGTCAACCAGTGCGCTGAGTTCAAAGTTTGGAAACTCCGTCCTCGGCTCGGCAGACGTAGATCTGAGGGACGATGCCGGTGGCCTCCTCGTAGGCTGCCGCCACTTGGGTCCGAAAATCCTCAATCGCCTCTTCGGCCACCAGGCTCACCGTGCAGCCGCCGAAGCCAGCCCCCGTCATGCGAGAACCGTAAACCCCGTCCACTCGCCACGCAGCCTCGGCCATGATGTCCAGCTCCGGGCAACTGACCTCGTAATCGTCGCGCAAGCTGATGTGAGATTCGTTCACCAACTGGCCAAAGGCAGCCAGATCGCCCGCTCGCAGAGCGGTCACGCTCTTGAGTACCCGCTCATTCTCGTAGATGATGTGGCGACAACGACGCCGCACGTTTTGAGCTTTGAGCTTTGAGCTTTGAGTTTTGAACTGGGCCACGGAGACATCGCGCAGAGCCTGGACTTCCGGCAGGTATCGCCGCAGGATGCGCACTCCCTCCTCGCACTCCCGCCGCCGGGTGTTGTACTCCGAATCCACCAGCCCCCGCCGCTTCATGGTGTCGGCCACCACGATGGCTACTCCGGTCGGGAGGGGGACGGGCTGGTGGTCGAGGCTGCGGCAATCAATGAGCAGGGCGTGGTCGCGCTGGCCCAAAGCGGAGACGAACTGGTCCATGATGCCGCAGTTTATGCCTACGAACTCGTTCTCCGCCCGCTGGCAGAGGAGGGCCAGTTCCACCCGGCTCATCTCAAAGCCAGCGAGCACCTGCCAGGTGTAGGCCATGGACACCTCGACAGCAGCCGAGGAGCTGAGGCCTGAGCCGATGGGAACGTCGCCGATGACGACGGCGTTCAAGCCAGGCAATGTAATACCTCGTTCTTCCAAGAAGTAGGCCACCCCACGCTGGTAGTTGCTCCAGGTTTGGGCCTGATCGGGCCGGATGTCGTCCAGGGAGAATTTGGTGCTCTCGCCGAAGTCCAGGGCATGGATGACCACCTGCCGATCACCGCGCAGAGCCGCAGCGACCAAAACGCTCCTGTCAATGGCCACCGGCAGCACGTAGCCGTCGTTGTAGTCGGTGTGCTCCCCGATGAGGTTCACCCGCCCCGGTGCCCGCACGACAGCACCCGGCTCCCCACCGAAAATCTCCGCAAACCTTCGCCTTACGCTTGACGTTTCACGTTTCACGTTTCTCATCCTCATTCCTCACTTTCCGCAGGGCCGAAACCACGTTTCTGGGAACCTGGCCGGCGCTGACTTGCCTCAAGAAGGCCAGGATCATCTCGATTTTGATGCCTTGTCGCAAACCACGGGCCAGGGAGTCGCGGGTTATGCGATACACGTAGGAATCTCCGGAGGACTGCCAAGCAGTGAATCTCTCCAACTGGAAGCGGTCGTAGAGGCTGACTCCGGCTGGGGAGATGATGGTGAAATCAGGCTGGACGGTCATCGGCGGCGAGGGCGGTTCAACTGGCATCTGGGCAGGCAAGCCCAGGAAGGCTGCTCCCCAGGCAGTGATCAGAAACGAGCGGCTGGTTTCGTCGTAGCCCAGCGAGGTGGCCCCCAGCCAGTGAAGGGGCTTGGTCAGGAGATGGGCGATGAGGGCGCCCTCGACCTGCTCCCAATGCTCGAAGCCCATCAGATACTGCCCGGTGGCCACCTGGCGGATGTACCAGGACGTGTAATCGCCGTCGGGGCGTTGAAAGTCGGGATCATTCTCTTTGATGGAGCTAGTGAAAGAGGCCAGGGAGAGCCACTGCTGGGGTGGGCACTGGGCAAGGTGTCCCAGGATTCTCCTTCGCGCCAGGAGGGGATCGTTGCGCCAGCCGGTGGACTCGCAGCGCAGGGACTTGACCCGCCACAGCTCGTTCCAACCAGGGGCATCGCGCCACGCCTCCTGCAGGGCCAGGAGTTGCTCTGCCCGTGGCGACTTGAGCCAGCGCCTGGCTTCGGGGGGATTGGGCTTTAGAAAGCCTGCGGACGGATGTACCAGTTCGAGCCGCTGGCAGAGGTGATGCAGGAAGGCCAGGCGTTCGGTGTCATCTTCCTTGACCAGAAAGCGTTCGATAATGCGCTCGATATGGCGGCGTGCCAGGCTGTCGTCTCTGACGGGTTTGACGTCCTCGTTTTGGAGGTAGCTGAGGAAAGCACAGGCGTCTTGCACCAGGGTCAGGCTGCCTTGGCGGATAGCCGAGGGTGTGGGGGCGGTCTCTACGACGAAAGTCAGTGGTTTTTTCCCAACCCCAGGCAAGAGGGGCAGCAGGTCTTGAGGTACGAAGATGCACTCGCTGGTTTGGCCTTCCACCTCATCGAAGGCTCTGTAGACAAGCCCTGAGTACCAGAGCCCTTCGGCAGCGCTGACGGGTGCTTCCCAGGGCCGCTCCCGCTCCAGGCGGCCGGGGCCAAAAGCTCGAACCGGGCCGTATTGGCGAGCAAAGAGGCGGAGTTTGTTCCTTCCTCCCTCAGCGGCCAGAGATTCCAGGGCTTCTCGCTCCCCAGGTTTCAACCTCTCCAAAATATCGGCCATGGACTCAGGCTGAACCAGCTCCTCGGCCAACTGCTCCACGACCTCGCGCCGGCGGTTGCTCACCAGCTCGACCCCTCGCCTCTGGGCGATGGCCCTCAGCATGGCCATGTCGCAATCTATCAGGCATTGGCGCAGGTTTTTCATT